>JALHDK010000129.1 GCA_022838965.1 Actinomycetales bacterium
TCAACCGCGACGTGCTGCGCCGCCGCCGCGACACCATGCACGAGTGGGGGGTGCGCGTGCGCTGGGCCGGGCGGCGCCCCCGGCTCTGGCGTTCGGTGATCGCCGAACTGGAGGAGGCTGAGCGCCTCACCGCCAGGAACGACGTGTGCACGCTCACCATGTGTGTCAACTACGGGGGCCGGGCCGAGATCGTGGACGCCGTGCGGGCGATCGCCGCCGAGGCCCGGGCGGGGCGGCTCGAACCAGAGCATGTGACCGAGCGGACGATCGCCCGGCACCTCGACGAGCCACTGCCGGACGTCGACCTGTTCCTGAGAACCGGGGGCGAGCAGCGCATCTCCAACTTCCTGTTGTGGCAGAGCGCCTATGCCGAGCTGGTGTTCATCGATGATCCCTGGCCGGAGTGCGACCGGCGCACCCTGTGGCGGGCGGTCGAGACCTATGCCCGGCGCGACCGGCGCTTCGGCGCTGCCGAGGACCGTCCCGCCGGGCAGTGAGGACCGTCCCGCCGGACAGCAGGGTCAGGCGGCCTCGGCCTCGGGCTGCACCAGCCGCAGGTGGGCGGCGCGGGAGGAGCGGCGACGTCGTCGCACCAGCACCGTCGTCGTGGCCACCACCGCGGCCGCGGCCATCCCCGCGAGCCCCCACGGCGAGCCGGCGGCCGCGGCGAGGGCAGCTTCCCACATCGCGAAACCGATCGTCGAGTAGATGGTGGCCCACGCGAGACACCCGGGGATCATGGCGAGGGTGTACTTCCACCAGGGCAGGCGCAGGACGCCAGCGGCGGCGTTCACCATGGTCTGGAAGCCGACGGTGAGGAACGAGAACGGGATCACCCCGAGACCCCATCGGTGGATCGCCCGGATGCCCTGGTCCGTGGCGGGGGAGTTCAGCCGGTCCACGAGGCGGCGCTGCCAGTCCCTGGTCGGCCTCGCCCGGCGCAGCGCCAGGGACGTGGCCCACGATCCCAGCCAGTAGGTCGCCTGTGCCCGCAGGAACACCACGGTGGTCAGGAAGGTGAACACCAGCCAGAACGGGCCGTTCGCGACGAACTCCGGCATCAGCACTCTCCTCTCGCGCAGTCGGCACATGTCCCGAAGAACTCGAGGGTGTGCTCTACCTCGACGAAACCGGTGGTGTCGGCCAGGTCCCGGGCCCACCGCTCCACCACATCCCCCTGCAGTTCGACGGTGAGGCCGCAGCCGCGGCAGACCAGATGATGGTGGTGCGCGACTCGTCCGCACTTGCGGAACGTGGTCTCGCCCTCGACCCGCAGGGCGTCGATCTCGCCGGCTTCCGCGAGGCTCTGCAGGGTGCGGTACACCGTGGCGAGCCCGACGCTCTCCCCCCGGGCCCGCAGCGACTGGTGGATCTGGTGGGCGCTGCGGAAGTCCGCCTGATCGGCGAGAAGCTCGAGCACGGCGAGGCGTTGTCTCGTCATCCGCTGCATCCCACCTCCAGGCTTCCTTCCGCACAGGGTAACCGACACCCGGTTCCGGGGCACGGGGTGGGCCCCGGGACGGATTCACGCCGTCCGCCCGCCGCCCGGTAGCCTGTGGGGGATTCCCGCACCAGCCAGGTGCGGCCCGCCAACGAAGGGAACGGCATGCCGGCGTCGGTTCTGGACAACGTGATCGCACTCGCCAAACGGCGGGGGTTCGTCTACCCCTGTGGGGAGATCTACGGCGGGACGAGGTCGGCGTGGGACTACGGTCCGCTGGGTGTCGAACTGAAGGAGAACATCAAGCGGGCGTGGTGGCGCGCGATGGTGACGTCGCGGGAGGACGTCGTCGGCCTCGACTCCTCGGTGATCCTCCCGCCACGGGTCTGGGAGGCCTCCGGGCACCTCGCCGCGTTCGTCGACCCGCTCGTCGAGTGCACGTCGTGTCATCGGCGCTACCGCCAGGACCAGCTGCTGGAGGAGTTCGCCGAGCGCAAGGGCATGTCCGAGGTCACGGGGTTGACCATGGACCTGCTGCCCTGCCCGAACTGCGGCACCCGTGGCCAGTGGACCGAGCCACGGATGTTCAACGGCCTGCTCAAGACGTACCTCGGACCGGTGGAGGACGAGTCCGGGCTGCACTACCTGCGCCCCGAGACGGCCCAGGGCATCTTCATCAACTTCCTCAACGTGATGACCACCGCCCGGAAGAGGCCGCCCTTCGGGATCGGCCAGATCGGCAAGTCCTTCCGCAACGAGATCACCCCCGGCAACTTCATCTTCCGCACCCGCGAGTTCGAGCAGATGGAGATGGAGTTCTTCGTGGAGCCCGGGACCGACGAGGAATGGCACCAGTACTGGATCGACACCCGGACCGACTGGTACGTCGATCTCGGGATCTCCCGGGAGCACCTGCGTCACTACGAGCACCCGAAGGAGAAGCTGTCCCACTACTCCAAGCGGACGGTGGACATCGAGTACCGGTTCGGCTTCGTGGGCAGCGAGTGGGGTGAGCTCGAAGGGGTCGCCAACCGCACCGACTTCGACCTGGGCACCCATGCCAGGCACTCCGGACAGGACATCTCCTACTTCGATCCCCTCAAGGGCGAACGCTGGGTGCCCTACGTGATCGAGCCCGCGGCCGGCCTCACGCGCTCCCTGATGGCGTTCCTCGTTGAGGCCTGGCACGAGGACCAGGCTCCCAACGCCAAGGGGGGCGTGGACACCCGGACCGTACTGCGGCTCGACCCGCGCCTCGCTCCGGTGAAGGCGGCCGTCCTGCCGCTCTCCCGCAACGAGCAACTGTCGCCCGTGGCGCGGCGGCTGGCGCAGGAACTGCGGGCGTACTGGAACGTCGAGTTCGACGACGCCGGCGCCGTCGGTCGCCGGTACCGCCGCCAGGACGAGGTGGGCACGCCGTTCTGTGTCACGGTGGACTTCGACTCGCTGGAGGACCAGGCGGTCACCGTGCGCGATCGGGACTCGATGGCGCAGGTGCGTGTCGGGATGACCCAGCTCCGGGAGTATCTGGCGGCACGACTGCCCGGCTGCTGACACATGGCGCTGGCGATCGGGGCCGTCACCCTCGGCACCCCGGTGGTGCTCGCTCCGATGGCCGGGGTGACCAATCCGCCCTTCCGGCGACTCTGCCGCGAGGCGGGGGAGGCCGCGCTGCCGGAGGACTCCGATCCCCGGGACGGCAACCCCCGCGCGGGGCTGCCGGCCGGTCCCCACGCTCCTGCGGGGCTGTACGTCACGGAGATGATCACCTCCCGGGCGCTCGTGGAACGTACTCCGGAGACCCTGCGGATGGTGAGCCCTGACCCGGCGGATCCGGTGCGGTCCGTCCAGCTCTACGGGGTCGATCCGGACACGGTGGCGGCCGCGGTCGGAATCCTCGTGTGCGAGGAGTGGGCGGATCACATCGATCTCAACTTCGGGTGCCCGGTCCCCAAGGTGACCCGCCGGGGAGGCGGGGCCGCCCTGCCCTGGAAGCGCGACCTGTTCGCCGACATCGTGCGCGCGGCCGTCCGTGCGGCGGAGGACGCCTCCCGGACCCGCGCCCACGTGGTTCCGGTGACGGTGAAGATGCGGCTCGGCATCGACGCCGACCACCTCACCTACCTCGACGCCGGCCGGACTGCCGCCCGGGCCGGCGTCGCCGCGGTCGCGCTGCATGCCCGCACCGCCGCCCAGTACTACTCCGGCCACGCCGACTGGGAGACGATCGCCCGGCTCCGGGAGGCCGTCGCATCCGTCCCGGTGCTGGGGAACGGTGACATCTGGTCGGCCGACGACGCCCTGGCGATGATCCGGGCGACGGGCTGCGACGGCGTCGTCATCGGCCGCGGCTGCCAGGGCCGCCCGTGGCTGTTCACCGACATCGTCGCCGCCTTCCACGGGCGGGAGACTCGCGTGCGGCCGTCGCTGCGCGCGGTGGCCGACGTGATGCGGCACCACGCGGAGCTGCTCGTCGAGCACTTCGGGGACGAGGGCCGGGCGCTGCGCGAGATGCGGAAACACACCGCCTGGTACCTGCGCGGGTACGCCGTCGGCGGCGAGGCGCGTCACGCCCTGGGGCTGGTGTCGTCGCTCGCCGAGCTGGACGCGCGCCTCGCCGCGCTCGACCTGGACCTGCCCTACCCGGGCGAGGTGGCCGAGGGACAGCGGGGCCGCGCCGGCAGCCCGCGGACACCGCATCTCCCCGACCGGTGGCTCGAGTCCCGGACCCTGGCCTCCGCCGCCCGCGCCGCCCTGACGGGCGCGGAACTCGACGTCTCCGGCGGGTGACGGCGTGTCCGGCCGCGGCGTTCGACCCGCTACCGTTGAGCACGTCGGCCAACCATCCCCGCGTGCCCGCCGACACGCCGCTGTTCCCGGCCCCTGTGGCCCCGTTCCGGGAAGGACCGCGATGCCCCGACCCATCCTGCCTCTCACGGCCGCCGTCCTCGCCCTCGGCGCTCTTGTGGCCTGCGACCAGGAGGAGGGCCCACGTTCGAACGTGGGCGTGCAGCTGTTCATGTTCCCGTGGACCTCGATCGCGGAGCAGTGCGAGACCACCCTCGGCCCGGCGGGGTACGGCTGGGTGCTCACCTCGCCCCCGCAGGAGCACATCACCCGTGACGAGTGGTGGGTCCACTACCAGCCGGTCTCGCACCAGGTGGAATCGCGGCTCGGCACCCGCGAGGAGTTCGCCGCGATGGTGGAGACGTGCCACGCCGCCGGAGTGGACGTGATCGCCGACGCCGTCGTCAACCACATGGCCGGCGTCGAGTCGGGAACTGGGTGGGCGGGTACCGAGTTCACGCACTACGAGTATCCGGGGCTGTTCGGACCGGACGACTTCAACCGGTGCACCTCCAGCCCGTCCGGCGACATCGAGGACTACCAGAACGCCGACCAGGTGCAGAACTGCGAGCTGGTCAACCTGGCGGACCTGCGGACCGGCTCAGAGAGTGTCCGCGCGACCCTGCGCGCCTATCTCGCAGACCTGCTCAGCCTCGGCGTCGACGGATTCCGCATTGACGCCGCCAAGCACATGCCGCCGGAGGACGTGGCCGCGATCGTCTCCGGGTTGCCCGACGGCACCCGCGTGATCCAGGAGGTCATCCGGGGCGCGGGCGAGCCGATCCAGCCGGAGCAGTACCTCGACAACGGCGAACTGTTCGAGTTCACGTGGGGCAAGGACATCAGGGGCGTCGTCGGAGGGTCCTCCTGGTCGGTCCTCGGGACAATGGGCACCACCTCGCTCTACGTGCCCTCGGAGCAGGCGGTCTCGTTCGTCACCAACCACGACACCGAGCGCAACGGCACGACGATGACCTACCGGGACGGGGCGGCCTACCAGCTCGCCACGGTCCTGACGATCCTGCACGAATACGGGTCGCCGATGGTCTACACGGGGTACGCGTTCAGCGACCGCGACGCCGGTCCGGTGCTCGAGCCCGACGGCACAGTCGCCGAGGCCACCTGCATCGACGGGTGGGAGCCGGCCGCCGACGGCGAGTACGTCTGCGCGCACACGTGGCAGCTGGTGAACGCCGCCGTCCGCTTCGCCGCGGTGGTGGGGGAGCGGGCGGGCGAGGTCATCTCCTCGAAGGGCGACGTCCTGACCATCGCTCCCCAGGACGAGTCCGAGCGGACCGTCGCGTTCGCGGCCGTCAACCGGGGCGAGGAGTCCGCCGCCGACACCTGGCAGACGGAGCTGGAGCCCGGGACGTACTGCGACCTGGCGGCCGGTCCGGACTGTGCGGTCACCGTCGAGGTCGCCGACGACGGGAGCGCCGCCCTCGAGGTGCCGGCCCTGGGCGCCGTCATCCTGACCGCCGCCGACCGGCCCTGACGTCACCTGGGGATCGACCACATCCCGAAGAACGGTCCGTCGCCGGGCAGTGTGACGGCGCCGTCGGCGTCCGCGTGGAGGTCCCCGGCGCCGAAGAGCGCCGGCAGTTCGGCACCCACCACCTCCGCGGGCAGCCGCACCGGGACGTGGCCGGCGCGCGCGGCGTGCACGAGGACCGCCTCGTCGGGGCTCTCGCGGACGAAGGTCAGCGCGTCATCCTCCACGCTGAGCCAGCGCAGG
This sequence comes from Actinomycetales bacterium, assembly GCA_022838965.1. The sequence goes on from JALHDK010000129.1 coordinate 6,024, forward strand.
CCACCCCGCCGGAGTGCTGAGCTCCCCGCCCGCAGCGTGAACAGCTCGCGGGTGTGGCCGAGCCGGTGCTGGTCC
>JALHDK010000538.1 GCA_022838965.1 Actinomycetales bacterium
GAGCGTGGCGACGGCGCGGTGCCGGGTGGCGGAGGAACTGCGCGACCACCCGCACCGGCTCACCGTGGATGATCCTCACACGACCCCGGTGCTCGCTCGCGTCGTCGTGGACCTGCGCGCCGCCGGACACAACCGATTCGTCCAACCGTCGTGCCCGTCCTGCGGTCGCCCGAGAACCTACGGCTACCCCTCCACGGGCGGCACCCGTGTCTGCGGGACCTGTCATCCCAGCCCGACCGAGATCTGCGCCTGGTGTGGCCGAGAACGCAGGGTGGCCCGTCGCCTCCCGGACGGCACGGGGCTGTGCCCCACCTGCCGCACCCGCGAGACATCGAAGTTCGAACGGTGCGGCGCGTGTGGACGAGAACGATGGGTGGCCACCCGTGACAAGGAAGGGCAAGCCTACTGTCACCCCTGCTACAAGGGGCGCATTCCGGACCGCACTGGGAGATGGGTCGGGGACGCCGGCGCCCGACGGGTTGCCCGCACCGCCGCGATCGTGGACGTCGTGCGGCGGGTGGCCCCGGAGATCCCGGCGCAGGACCTCGAGGACTGGCTGGATGCCCACGTCGCGGCGGCTGGTGGGCACGCTCCGCTGGCCAACTGGCTTCTAGACCACCCGGACGCGCTCACCAGTGGTGACAACACCGCCCCGCCGGTCGTGGTGAAGTTGCTTGACGAACTCCGTTCGCGTGGAGCTGGGGTCACCCGCCCACGCTGCGCCTCGTGCGGCCGGGACACCACGCGACTGCCGCACTGCACTGAGGGGGGTCGGATCTGCCCGACCTGCTTCCGAGCGCACACCGCCGAGCAGTGCGGCCAGTGCGGGATCACGGAGGGGGTACAACGGCGCTTGGCGGACGGCACGCAGGCACCGACCTTGCAGGCCCTGCAGGATTTGCGCTTTGACCATGGCCGCCACGGGCTGCCAGCGCTGCAGCGCTTGCAAGGTTTGCCCGCATTTTCCCAAGGGGAAGTGGCGCAGGATCTGCGCCAGATGCTGGCTGCCGAAGCCAAGCGCTACCTGCCCCGGCAGGCCAGCGCGCTGTCGG
>JALHDK010000539.1 GCA_022838965.1 Actinomycetales bacterium
GCCGCCACCCTGCACCACCGCACCTCCGCATGGGAGTTCACCCGGCCCAGCCCCCACGGCGTGAACATCGCACAGGGGTTCCGCGAGCCCGCGTGCTGGGGCCAGCAGTCGGGGGACCCGGCCCACCTCGACGCGACGGAGCGGCTCTACTCCGAGGTGATGGCGCGTTGGGGGCAGGTCCCCGGCGGGATGTTCGCCTCCGATGAGAACAGCCGCGAGGGCTACGAGGGGCCGGAGTTGGCCGCCGAGACGTGCACCATGGTTGAGTTCATGTACAGCTTCGAGTCCCTCCTTCGCATCACCGGTGACGCGAAGTGGGCGGACCGGTGCGAGGACGTCGCGCTGAACTCTCTGCCCGCCGCCGCCACCCCTGATTGGCGGGGCCTGCACTACCTCACCGCCCCCAACCTCGTCCAGTGCGATGATGGCCCGGTCCACGAGTTCCAGAACCAGGGAACGACCCTTTCCTACTCGCCCCACCTGTACCGGTGCTGTCAGCACAACGTGGCCCAGGGCTGGCCTTACTACGCTGAGCACCTGTGGATGGCGACCCAATGCGGCGGGCTGGCCGCCGTGCTCTACGCTCCCTGCGCGGTACGGGCGAAGGTCGGCGATGGGGCCGAGGTCCGGATCGAGGAGCACACCGACTACCCCTTCGGCGATACGGTGGAGCTTCGGATCAGTCTCGACGGCCCGTGCGCCTTCCCCCTCAGCCTTCGTCTGCCCAACTGGTGCGAATCGCCGAGCATCGCCATCAATGGCGAGCCGGTGGCCTTCGAGGCGGTGCGGGGTGGCTGGGTGACGATCGACCGGGAGTGGTCGGACGGCGAGCGCGTCCTGCTCACGCTGCCGATGGAGGTCGCCGTGTCTCGCTGGCGCGCCCACGGCGACGCCGCTTCGGTCCGCCGCGGGCCCCTGTGGTTCTCGCTGCTCATCGGCGAGGAGTGGCGACGCTGCGGCGGCAGCGAGGAGTGGCCGGAGTTCGAGGTCTTCCCCACCAACGCCTGGAACTACGGCCTCTCGTGCACCGACGGCATGGCCTTCGGCGTC
>JALHDK010000001.1 GCA_022838965.1 Actinomycetales bacterium
TTCCGCCAGGAGCACGGCTGGTTGGCTACGTTCGGGAGGGATAACCGCTGAAAGCATCTAAGCGGGAAGCCTGCTTCAAGATGAGGTTTCCATACACCCTCGAGGTGTTGAAGGCCCCCAGCAGACCACTGGGTTGATAGGCCGGACGTGGAAGCACCGCAAGGTGTGGAGCTGACCGGTACTAATGGCCGAGAACTTGACAACACCCGCACACTGCTCACGCCCACTATACGGTTCCCGGACCACCCACCCCCGAACCCCCCGCACACGCGGGACGGGCCACGGGAACAGGGCCCCGGCACAAGAAAAACACCCCCCCACCCCGGGACACCCCGGGAAAAGTGGGGTCACACCGGGCAGGGTCCGACCCTGTTATGGCGGTCATAGCGGAGGGGAAACGCCCGGCCCCCATTCCGAACCCGGAAGCTAAGCCCTCCAGCGCCGATGGTACTGCACCCGCCAGGGTGTGGGAGAGCAGGACACCGCCGAACACCCTCAACGTGTGGGGCACGCCAAACGGCGTGCCCCACACCCATACCCACCACACCCACACCACCGGGCTGCCGATACCGGGTCGGTATCCTGTTGACCTGACACTCCCTGGAAGAACGAGGAACCGATGGCTGCTGATCGCCCAGACCCTGCGAACTCGGGCGGAGAGGATTCGCAGCCAACTCCGGTGGAGCGAAGCGACATCCGGGCCGACGCGCACGCTTCGGGGTCTGAGGCGAGACCTCCCCAGACTGGTGGGCGGCGCGAAGGGCCGGAGGACCGGATGAAAGATCGCCAGGAGCGGGGCGAGTGCCGGGGCAACCGCGGGGACCGGACCGGTGACCGGGAGCGGGGGCGTGACGACCGGGGCTACCAAGGCCGGCCTTACGAGGGCCGGGGTCCGCAGGATCGGGGTGACTACCGTGGCGGCGGCTCGCAGGATCGGGGTGAGTACCGGGGGTACCGCGGGGATCAGGCCGATGACCGGGAGCGGGGTCGCGAGGAGCGGGGCTACCAGAGCCGGGACTACGAGGGCCGGGGTTACCAGAGCCGGGGTCCGCAGGGTCGGGGCGACGACCGCGGCGGGGGTTCGCAGGGTCGGGGCGAGTACCGGGGGTACCGGGCCGGCGACGAGCGGCGCGGCGGCTACCAGGACCGCACTCGTGATCGTGAGGCCCCGCCCCGCGGCGGCCGCCGCGAGGATGGGGCACGGCGCGAAGTCCGTCCCGAGCCGCCCGACACGGTTGCCGAGAGCGACTCACGCCGGCACGAGCGGCCGGGCGAACCACCGCTCGACGACGCGATCACATCCCAGCAGCTCGATCGCGGATCCCGCGATCACCTGAAGGCACTCAGCAAGGAGACGGCGGACGTCGTGGCGCGTCATCTCGTGGCTGCCGGCGTCTACCTCGACACCGACCCGGAGAGGGCGCATCTCCACGCCCTGGCCGCGCAACGGCGGGCTGGCCGCATCGACATCGTCCGTGAGGCTGTGGCCATCACCGCGTACCACACCGGCCGCTACGCGGATGCGCTGCGCGAGGCGCGCACCGTCCGCAGGCTCTCGGGCGAGGAGACGCTGCGGGCCATTGAGGCGGACTCCGAGCGCGGACTGGGCAGGCCCGAACGGGCCCTCGCGGTGATCGCCGAGGCGGACCGCGACCGGCTGCCGGCGGATCTTCGAACCGAGCTCGCGATCGTGGAGTCCGGGGCCCGGGCTGATCTCGGGGAGTACGAGGCGGGCCTGCTGGTCGTCGAGGACGCTCTGGGTGTCATCCGGGATCTGGAGCTGCGTGCGCGCCTCCTGAGCGTGAAGGCGGACCGGCTGGATGAACTGGGACGCTCGGCCGAGGCCGACGCGGTGCGAGCGCTGCTGTCCGAGCCATCGGCCGCGGATGACTCGGTGTTGTACATCGACGACACCGTTGACGAGGCGATCACTGGTCAATCCGCGTCCGGGGACGAAGCTGCGGAGGAACCGGGCCCCCACCCGGCCGAGACGTGGGACGACACAGCCGCTGTCGGGGATGATGAGTCCGAGGACGGTGCGGGCCGGTCGGAACCTGACGAGGTCGCCGGAAGTGGTGCTCCTACCGCCGGAACCGACGACGTCGTGGCAACCAGCACGGAGGATGAGGAGGACACGTGACGGGCTTGCTCTCGTGTGAAGGACCGCTGGCCGCCGCCCATGACGTGGCGCTCATGGACCTCGATGGCGTGACGTACGAGGGCGACGCGCCGATCGAGCACGCCGTCGAGGGCCTGGCGGCCGCCCGCGCGGTGGGCCTCCGGATGGTCTACGTGACGAACAACTCCTCACGGCCTCCGCAGGACGTGGCGGACCAGCTGAACAGCCTCGGCATCCCCGTCACCCCGCACGAGATCTTCTCGTCCGCGATCGCGGCGGTGCAGCTCGCGGTCGGCCGTCACGGTGCAGGCGCCCGTGTTCTGATCATCGGCGGTCCGGGACTCCTGCAGGCGGCGCAGGAGGGGGGTCTCACGGTCGTGGACAGCGCGGACGATGCTCCCGTCGCCGTGATCCAGGGCTTTCGCGACACGATCTGCTGGAAGGATCTCTCGGAGGCCGCCTTCGCGATCAACGGCGGGGCGGACTACATCGCCACGAATCTCGATTCCACGTTGCCGCGTGAACGGGGGATGGCGGTGGGGAACGGTTCGCTGGTGGCGGCGGTGACCAACGCCACGGGTGTCGTCCCGGTCTCGGCGGGCAAGCCCGAACCCGAGATCTTCCGGCTCGCCGCCGAACGCGCCGGCGCACGCAACCCGATCGCCGTCGGCGATCGGCTGAACACCGACATCGCCGGCGCGGTGGCATCCGGGATGCCGTCGTTGCACGTCCTCACGGGCGTCTCGAAGGCACGTGACGTCGTGATGGCCGTCAGCACCGAACGCCCCACCTTCCTCGGCATCGACCTCCGTGACCTCACGCGCCCGCATCCCCCGGTGGTCCGCGTGGGCGACTGGTTCGGATGCCGTGCGGCCCGGGCACGTGTCGTCGACGGCGCTCTGGAGCTGGGCCGCGTCGGGCGGATGACGTCGCCCGCCGTCGTCACGCTGGACGAGTACCGTTCGCTCGCCGCAGCCGCATGGTCTGTCGAACGCCCGGTGGCCTGTCCTCCCCTGGAGGTGGTGGACGCCCTGTGATGTCCGAGGCGCCCCGGCCCTCGCCCCCGCCACCTCCGGTCGGGGAGATGCTGCGCACTCTGCTGGAACTCCCGCTGAACGAGCAGGCCGAGGCGTACGAGGAGATCCTCCGGCAGCTCCAGTCACGGCTCACGGCCAGCGAGACCTGAGCGTGGCACGGCGCGCCCGCCTGGACGCGGAGCTCGTCCGCAGGGGACTCGCGCGGTCCCGCGCCGAGGCTGCCGATCTCGTCCAGGCCGGCAGGGTCACGGTCGCGGGCCAGGTGGCGACCAAGCCCGCTCGACAGGTCGATCCGGCCGAGGCGATCGACATCCTCGGCGAGGAGTCCGGCGACTGGGCATCCCGCGGTGCGTACAAGCTCCTCGGGGCTCTCGAGCAGCTGGGAAGCGACGCTCCGCGCATCGCCGGGCGCCGTGCCCTCGACGCGGGCGCCTCCACCGGTGGCTTCACCGACGTGCTGCTTCGCGCCGGCGCGGCGAGCGTCGTCGCCGTTGACGTGGGCTACGGCCAGCTGGCGTGGCGTCTCCGCCAGGACCCGCGCGTCGAGGTCCGCGAGCGCACCAACGTGCGGACGCTCCAGCCGGACGACGTCGCACCGGCCCCCGCGCTCGTCGTCGGCGACCTGTCGTTCATCTCCCTCAGGCTCGTCCTGCCCGCCCTGCGCCGCTGCGCGGAGCCGAGCGCCGACTTCCTGCTCCTCGTCAAGCCCCAGTTCGAGGTGGGGCGGGAGCGACTCGGTGCCGGCGGAGTGGTCCGCGAACCCGCTCTGCATCACGAGGCGGTCCTCGGGGTCAGCGCGGCGGCCGCGGCGGAGGGCCTGGACACCTGGGCGGTGGTGGCGAGCCCGCTGCCCGGCCCGGCCGGGAACGTGGAATACTTCGTGGCGTTGAGACAGGACCACCCGCAGGCCCTGCGCGGTCCGGACCTGTCGGCTGCCGTCCGGATCGCCATCGAGCGCGGCCCCGCCGGTCAGCACGGCAGCGAGCAAGGCGAGGGAGACCCATGACCCGACGAATCGCCCTGGTGAAGCACACGCGTCCGGGTGTCGCCCAACAGGCGGAACTCGTGTCAGCCGCCGTTGCCGACCTCGGCGGCATCATCCTGCCCGAAGCCCGGGCGAAGGAGGCGGACCTCGTCCTCGTCCTCGGCGGCGACGGGACCATCCTCATGGCGGCGGAACTCGTCCGCGGCAATCCCATCCCCTTGCTGGGGGTCAACTTCGGCCATGTCGGCTTCCTGGCCGAGGCCGACCCGGAGTCGTTGAGCGACGTCGTCACCCGGGTGGTGGCCGGCGACTACGCGGTGGACGAACGAATGACGGTGGACGTCGCGGTCACCGCACCGGACGGGCAAACCGCCCAGGGGTGGGCCCTCAACGAGGTCGCGCTGCTGAAGATGGATCGTGCCCGGATGATCGAGATCGCGTTCGGTGTCGACGGGCGTGCAGTGTCCTCGTTCGGCTGCGACGGGCTCGTGATGGCCACCCCCACCGGATCCACCGCCTACGCGTTCTCCGGGGGCGGTCCCATTGTCTGGCCGGATGTGGAAGCACTGCTCGCGGTCCCGATCGCGGCGCACACGCTCTTCGCCCGTCCACTCGTCGTGGGTCCGAACTCGGAGCTGACCGTGCACCTCGACACCCACCAGGAGTCGGACGCGGAGATCTGGTGTGACGGTCGCCGTCGCATCGCCGCACCCCACGGCACGACGGTGACCGTGCAACGAAGTCCCGATCCCGTCCTCCTCGCGCGTCTCAGCGAGACGCCCTTCTCGGGACGCCTCGTCGCCAAGTTCTCGCTCCCGGTGCGGGGTTGGCGGGATCGAGGGGAGAGGCACCCGCGCCGATGATCGAGGAAATCACCCTGCGAAACATCGGGGTGATCGAATACGCGGAACTGCGCTTCGCGCCCGGCCTCACCGCCATCACGGGCGAGACCGGCGCCGGCAAGACCATGGTGCTCACCGGCCTCGGACTGTTGATGGGACGCCGGGCAGATCCGGCGCTCGTGCGCCCCGGCGCCACCCAGGGGGAGGTGGAGGGCATCCTCTCGGCGCAGGACGAGGAGGGCCTCGCCCGCCGGGCCGCGGCGAGCGGGGGATCGCTGGACGAGGGTGCACTGCTCCTCGGCCGCACCGTGCCCGTGACGGGTCGGGCTCGAGCGCACCTCGGTGGACGGGCGGTCCCTGCGGCGACACTCGCCGAGGCGACCGAGGAGTACGTCACCGTGCACGGTCAGTCGGACCAGCAGCGGCTGCGGTCGCCGGCCCACCAGCGGGCCGCGCTGGACGAGTTCGCCGACCTGGGAGGCCGGCTGCGGGAGTACCACGCCCTCTGGGAGCGGCTGCAGCGCTGCAGGGCCGAACTCGCGGACTGGGAATCGACCTCGGCGCGGCTCCGGATCGAGCGTGAGGGACTCGCCACGGGGCTCGCGGCGATCGAAGCGGTGGCCCCCCTGCCCGGGGAGGATGACGAGCTGCGCCTCCGCGCCGAACGGCTGGCGAACATCGAGGACCTGCGCGCCGCCCTCGAGGGCGTGTGGGCGGTCCTGCGTGGCACCGACGACGTCCCGGGCATCCTGGACCATCTTTCCAGGGCGCGGGGAGTCCTCGCCGGCGTGGCCCGCTACGGCGCCGACATCGCCGAGTGGGTGGGCGTCCTCGACGAGGCGACCACCCTGCTGTCGCAGGTGTCCAACGAGATCGGCCAGAGCCGCGAGCAGCTCGACGCCGACCCGCGCCTGCTGGACGAGGTGCACGCGAGACGCGCGCAGCTGGCCTCCCTGGTGCGCTCCTATGGCCCCACCCTCAGTGACGTGCTGTCGTGGGCCGCGGCGGCCCGAGCCCGCGTGGCCGAACTCGACGCACTCCCCACGGACCGTGCCGAGCTGGAGGCGGAGGAGGCCCGCGCACGCTCAGCCGTGCTCGAGCTGGCCGCCGAGCTGAGCGAGCGCCGCCGGGTGGCGGCGAAGGACCTCGCGTCGACCGTGAACGCCGAACTCCGGGCGCTGGCGATGAAGGGCGCGCGCCTGGAGGTCGCCGTCACTCCGGCGCCCCTCGGGCCCTGGGGCGCCGACGACGTCGCCATCGCCCTCTCGCCCCACCCCGGCTCCCCGCCGCTGCCGGTGGCCTCCGCGGCTTCCGGTGGCGAGCTCTCCAGGATCATGCTGGCGCTGGAGGTGGCTCTGGCACGCGCGCCGGGTGACCACACGTTCGTTTTCGACGAGGTGGACGCCGGCGTGGGAGGTGCCGCTGCGGTGGAGGTCGGGCGGCGGCTGCGGGAGCTCGCGGCGAGGCACCAGGTGGTGGTCGTCACCCACCTCGCCCAGGTGGCGGCATTCGCCGACCGTCAGCTCGTGGTGTCCAAGCAGGTCTCCGAGCATCACGCCACCACCGTGGTGCGGCCGGTCGAGGGTGAGGAGCGCGAGCGCGAACTCGCCCGGATGCTGGCGGGCCGGGAAACGCCGACGGCGCTTCGACACGCGAAGGAGCTCCTCGAGCGGGTCGACGTGGGACCATAGCGGGGTGATCGCTCCATTCCAGCGCCGCAGGACCACGGCTGCGGGGGAGGGTGGCCTCGGCGGTGTGGTCCGGGTGGACGCACGCACGAAGAACCTCACCAAGCGGTTGAAGGCCGGCGAGATCGCCGTCATCGACCACGCCGACATCGATCGCGTCTCCGCGGAGGCGCTCGTGGCCTGCGCTCCCGCCGCGGTGCTGAACGCGGCCAAATCCACCACCGGCCGGTACCCCAACCTCGGCCCCCAGATTCTCGTGGAGGCCGGGATTCCGCTCGTGGACGAGCTTGGTCCCGACGTGATGAACCTCCGGGAGGGTCAGAGGGTCGTGGTGCGCGGGGGAGCGGTCTACGCGGGCGAGCGTCTCGTGGCCGAGGGCGTGCTGCAGGACGCCACGACGGTCGCTGAGAACATGGAGGCCGCCAATGAGGGTCTCGCCCTCCAGTTCGAGGCGTTCGCCGCCAACACGGCCGGCTACATCCTGAAGGAGCGCGACCTCCTGTTCGACGGCGCCGGCGTCCCCGATGTCCGCACCCGGTTCGAGGGCAGGCAGGTGCTCGTGGTGGTACGGGGGTACCACTACAAGGAGGACCTGCAGATGCTCAAGTCCTACGTCCGCGAGTACCGCCCCATCCTCATCGGGGTCGACGGCGGCGCGGATGCGATCCTCGACGCCGGTCTGAAGCTCGACATGATCGTGGGCGACATGGACTCCGTGTCGGACCGTGCCCTCACCTCGGGTGCCGAGATCGTCGTGCACGCCTACCGCGACGGGCGCGCCCCCGGGCTGTCGCGGGTCCAGGCCCTCGGGGTGGAACACGTCGTGTTCCCGGCCACCGGGACCAGCGAGGACGTCGCGATGCTGTTGGCGGACGAGAAGGGCGCCGAGCTCATCGTGGCCGTGGGGACCCACACCACGCTCATCGAGTTCCTCGACAAGGGCCGGGCCGGGATGGCCTCGACCTTCCTCACGCGGCTGCGGGTCGGCACCAAACTCGTCGACGCCAAGGGGGTCTCGCTGCTCTCGCGGCCGCGCATCACCACGTTCCAGCTCGTCCTGCTCGCGCTCGCGGGTCTGCTGGCGCTGTTGGTGGCGCTGTTGGCCACCAACCTGGGACAGACCATCTTCGGCCTCTCCGGGGCGTGGCTCGAGGACGTGTGGAACCTGCTGCGCAGTCTTTTCGGGCTCGCCCCCACCCAAGCCTCCTGAGGAGATCCCATGATTGACTTCCGATACCACCTGGTCTCGCTGATCTCTGTCTTCCTCGCCCTGGCCGTGGGCATCGTCCTCGGTGCGGGTCCCCTGCGTGAGGGCATCGGAGAGTCGCTCACCGGCCAGGTCGAGCAACTCCGGGCCGATCGCGATCAGCTCCGCAGCGAACTCGAGGGCCGGATCGTCGATGTCAATGACCGGGACGCCTGGATTCGCGTGATGGGCGCGCAGGCGGCAACCGGGCTGCTGGACGGACGGACCGTCGCCCTGGTCGCACTGCCGGGTGCCGAGGACGCCGACGTCGCCGCCGTCGGAGACGCGCTCGCCGGAGCTGGCGCCCAGGTGAGCGCCACCGTCCGGCTCACCACCGACTGGGCCGGCGCGGATCCCACCTTCCGCCAGACCTTCGCGCAGCAGCTCGCGGGGTACCTCTCGCCCGCTCCCGAGGCTGACGCCAGCGCCGACGAGGTTCTGGCACTGGCGATCGCCCAGCTGTTGCGCGACTGGGCGAGTGCGGACAACCCGAACCCGGGCATCCTGCTGGAGCTGCTGCGTGGCGGCGACGCCCCCTTCCTGAGCCTCCCGGCCGATCCGACCGCGGCTGCCGGCTCCATCGTCGTCGTCGGACCACGTCCCGCAGTCGTGACGACAACGGGGACAACGACGACCGCCCAGGCGACGATGGACATCGACGGCGCCGGGGTGGTCAGGGCATTCGCCGCCACCCTGCCGACCGTGACCATCGGCGCCGCCCCCGATCTCATCCTCGCGGTGCGCGAGGCCGGCATCGCCACGTCCACCGTCGACGGGATCGGCGGGATCCCGGCGACCGCGTCCGTGCCGTTCGCGCTCGCGGCTGAACTCGTGGGCACCCACGGACGGTACGGGTTCGCGCCGAGTGCGAACGATCCCGTGCCGCCGCTCGTCGACCTGACGGTCGGGGCGGAAGGGACGGTGGGCTGATGGGCCGGATGGCGAGCGCGCTCACCGGGGCCGCTGGCTACGCCGCGGCTCGGGCCGTTCTCCACGCATGGCCGCCGGGCGGTGCGGCGCGGTGGGAGCGGCGCAACTACGCGGGCCGACAGGTCACCCTCCTGGGTGGCGCGGCGGTCGCCACGGCTGCCGTCCTCGCCGCCGCGACGACGCCGCAGCCCGCCGGCGCCGTCGTCGCGGCGTGCGGTGGCGGGGCCTTCGGAGCGGTCGACGACCTCGGGGCCGACTCGGCGACCAGCTCCAAGGGCCTGCGCGGCCATCTCGGCGCCCTCCGGCAGGGCCGGGTGACCACCGGCTTCCTCAAGATCGTCGGCATCGGAGCGAGCGGGATGGTGGCCTCGGTGCTGCTCACTCCCCGACCCCGCACCCCGCTGGACGTGATCGTCGGTGGCGGTCTGGTGGCGGGGACCGCGAACCTGATGAACCTGTTCGACCTTCGTCCGGGGCGCACCCTGAAGGTCGCCGGGACTGCCGCCCTGGTCGGCACCGCGGCCGGGTCGGAACGGGCGGCAGCCGTGGTGGGTGTGAGCCTGGCGGCCCTTCCGGACGATCTTCATGAGCGCGTGATGCTCGGGGACACCGGGGCCAATGCGCTCGGCGCACTCCTCGGGACCGCCCTCGCGGGATCGCCCAGCCGCGTCCTCCGCTACGGCTCCCTAGCCGCGATCATCGCGCTGACCCTCGCCAGCGAGAGGGTGAGCTTCTCGAAGGTCATCGCCGGGAACGCCATCCTCCGGCGGCTGGACACCTGGGGCCGGCTGCCCGCATGAACGCGGCCCGACGCGCCGCGGGCGGCATCGTGGGCGCCGCCGGCATGATCGCCGTGATCACCCTGGTCTCCCGCGTCGTGGGGTTCGTGCGATGGCTGGTGCACTCCTGGATGCTGGAGGGCGGCTCCGCGACCGCGGGGGCGTACGCCACCGCCAACCAGATCCCCAACATCCTCTTCGAGGTGGCGGCGGGTGGCGCGCTGGCGTCCGTGGTCGTGCCGCTGGTGGCGGCACCGTTGGCCCGCTCGCTGCGGCCGCAGGTGGACCAGATGGCCTCCGCCCTGCTGACGTGGGCCGTGGCCGTCCTCACACCCCTCGCGGCGCTGGTGGCCCTCGGCGCGGGCTGGATCGCGGGCCTGCTCCCCGACCCCGCCGGGCTCGACCCGGAAGAGGTGGCGGCCTTCGACCATCTGGTCGCCCTGCTGCTGCGCATCTTCGCGATCCAGATCCCGTTGTACGGCGTGGGCATCGTCCTGGCCGGGGTGTTGCAGGCCCACAAACGATTCTTCTGGCCCGCCGTGGCGCCCGTGCTCTCCTCGGTGGTGGTGATCGGCTCCTACGTGGTGTTCGGCGCGCTGGCCGACGGCAACCAGGACAATCCCGCCGCGCTGTCCACGGCCGCGACCGCGTGGCTGGGCTGGGGCACGACCGCCGGGGTGGTGGCGATGAGTCTTCCCCTCGCGATCCCGGTCCGGCGGCTCGGAGTCCGGCTGCGGCCCCGCTTCGACTTCCCGCCGGGGGAGGCACGGCACGCCCTGCGGCTGGCGGGGGCGGGCCTCGGCGCGCTTATGGCGCAGCAGGCCGCCGTGCTGGCCGTGGTGGTGCTGGCGCCACTGGGCGGGGACGCGGGGACCCTGTCGATCTTCCAGTACGCCCAGGCGGTCTACCTCCTCCCGTATGCCATCCTCGCCGTGCCCCTCGCCACCGCGGTGTTCCCGCGGCTCTCCGAGTTCGCCGCCACCCACTCCGGGACCGAGTTCGCCCGGCTGACGACGACGTCCACCCGCCTGATCCTCGTGGTCGGCCTGGTGGGCATGGCGGTCCTCATCGCCGATGCCCCCACCGCCCCGCCGATCTTCCGCGTCACTCCCGCGATGGGCGATGCCATCGCCTGGATGGCCCCCGGGGTCGTCGGCTACAGTCTCGTGTTCCATTCGTCGCGGGTGTTGTACGCGGTCGATCGCGGCCGCAGCGCGGTGGTGGCGACGGCCACGGGCTGGCTCGCCGTCGTCGCCGCCTCCGTGGCCCTGGTGCGCCTCCTGGCGCCCGAGGGGGCGGACACCGCCGCCACGCTGCGTGCCCTGGGGGCCGGGAACTCGGTGGGCATGCTGGTGGCGGGTGCCGGCCTGCTGATCGCCACCCATCGCCTGACGCGTGGGGAGGGCACCGGAGCCATGCTGCGGACCCTTGCGGTGGCCGCGGTGGGAGCGCTCGCCGGTGGCCTCGTGGGCCGGATCGCCGTCGTCGCGACACTCGCCCTGACCGGCGGGGGCATGCTGGGGAGCATCCTTGCGGCGGTGCCCGGCGCGGTGGTGGCGGCGGGACTCACCCTGCTCGCGGTCTACCTGTTCGATCGTGGAACCCTCGGGCCGCTGCTCGCCCGGATTGGAGCGAACCAATGAGAGTGCTGATGGTTCTCGGGAAGGCCACGGGCGGTATCGGGGTGCACGTGGACAGCCTCGTCGCCGAGCTGCGGCACCGTGGCCACCGTGTGGACGTTCTCACCGACCCGCTGACGGCCGCGACCTTCGGGTGGGACGATGCCCACCTGCTGTGGCCCCATGGCCGCAACCCGCTGCAGCTGGCGGCGCTCCGGCGCGCGACCCGCGAGCGTGTTCGCGCCGCGGACGTGGTGCACGCCCACGGGCACCAGGCGGGCGCGTGGGTCACCGCGGCGGGAGCCCGCACGCCGCTGGTGGTGTCGGTGCACAACGCCATCCTCCCCGGGACCTTCCCCGGCCCTGTCGCCAGCGGGCTGCAGCGCTGGGTGGCCCGCCGGGCCGCGCTGGTGACCGGGGCATCCTCGGATCTCGTCGCCGAGGCGCGGAGACACGGCGCCCGGGCGGCCGAGCTTGCGGAGGTGCCCTCGCCACGGGTTCCGCGGCTGCTGGAGACACCGCTGCGGACGGCCGCGGAACGCAGGACCGCGTCCTCCGCGTTCGTGGCCGGACTCGAGCGAGGTCTCGATCCGGGGCTCCCGCTCGTGCTCGCCGTCGCGCGGGTCGCTCCCCAGAAGCGCATCGACGTGCTCCTCGACGTGGCCCGGCGGCTGCGGGGAGAGGCGACCGTGGTGCTGGTCGGCTCCGCCGACGAGGAGCTCCTCGCACGCATCCGGGCACGGGACACCCAGGGTGACCTCATCCACCTCGGGCCACGCTCCGACCTCGAGGACCTGTACACCACCGCGTCCGTGCTCGTCCTCACCTCGGCGTGGGAGGCACGCGCACTGGTGGTGCAGGAGGCGATGGCCGCGGGGCTCCCGGTGGTGGCGACGGATGTGGGCGGGATTCCCGACCTGCTGCGGGTGGACGGCGGGACCGTCGGCGAACTGGTGCCGGTGGGGGACGCCGACGCGACAGCCGCAGCGGTCCGCCGCCTGCTCGCGGACCCGGACCGCGCGGACAGCATCGCCCGGCGCGGTCGGGAGATCGCCGCGGGTTGGGCCGACCTGCCGGAGACGGCCCGGGTGTGGGAGGCGAGGTACCTCGCCCTCCTCGGATAGAGTGGAATCCCGTGGTGAACAAGAACACCGTCGATCCTCCGCGGCACATCTTCGTGACGGGAGGAGTCGTCTCCTCCCTCGGCAAGGGACTCACCGCCTCGAGCCTCGGACACCTGCTGCGCGCCAGGGGACTGGCGGTGGCGATGCAGAAGCTTGACCCCTACATCAACGTGGACCCCGGAACGATGAACCCGTTCCAGCACGGCGAGGTCTTCGTCACCGCCGATGGCACGGAGACGGATCTGGACATCGGGCACTACGAGCGGTTCCTCGACGTCGAACTCTCCGGCGCGGCGAACGCGACGACCGGGCAGGTCTACTCGACGGTGATCGCCCGGGAGCGCCGCGGGGAGTACCTCGGCGACACCGTGCAGGTGATCCCGCACATCGTCGACGAGATCAAGGACCGGATGCGGGCCCAGGCCCGGCCGCAGGACGGCCGGGTGCCCGACATCATCATCACCGAGATCGGTGGGACCGTCGGGGACATCGAGTCGCTCCCGTTCCTCGAGGCGGCCCGCCTCGTGCGGCGTGATCTCGGGCGCGACAACGTCTTCTTCCTGCATGTCTCGCTTGTGCCCTACCTCGCCGCCGCCGGCGAGCTCAAGACGAAGCCGACCCAACACTCGGTCAATGCGCTGCGCTCCATCGGCATCCAGCCCGACGCCATCGTGTGCCGCTCCGACCGGGACCTGAGCGAGGGGGTCAAGCGCAAGATCGCGCTGATGTGCGACGTGGACGCCGAAGCCGTCGTCACCTGCCGCGATGCGTCGTCCATCTACGAGATTCCCCGGGTGCTGCATCACGAGGGGCTTGACGCCTACGTGGTGCGACGGCTCGGCGTGCCGTTCCGGGACGTGAACTGGACCGAGTGGGACCGGGTGTTGCAGCAGGTCCGCCACCCGAAGCACTTCGTGGAGATCGCCCTGGTCGGCAAGTACATCGACCTGCCCGACGCCTACCTCTCCGTGACCGAGGCCCTGCGCGCGGGCGGCTTCCGGCACGAGACCCGGGTGAAGGTCCGCTGGGTGCCCTCCGATGACTGCGCCACCCCCGAGGGTGCCGAACAGGCTCTCGCGGGGGTGGACGGCGTCGTCGTCCCGGGGGGTTTCGGGATCCGCGGCATCGAGGGCAAGCTGGGGGCCCTCCGTCACGCCCGCGAACGGCGCATCCCCACGCTCGGCCTGTGCCTGGGGCTCCAGTGCATGGTCATCGAGTTCGCGCGCAACGTCCTCCTTCTCCCGAGGGCCTCCTCCACCGAGTTCGATCCCGACACCCCGGACCCCGTGGTGGCCACGATGGCGGAGCAGCGCCACATCGTGGCCGGGGACGGTGATCTCGGTGGCACCATGCGCCTGGGGGACTACCCGGCGGACCTGGGGGAGGGCTCTCTTGTCGCGGCCGTCTACGGCGCCACGCGTGTGGTGGAGCGGCACCGGCACCGCTACGAGGTCAACAACGTCTACCGCGAGCGGCTCGAGGAGCGGGGCATGCTGATCTCGGGGGTCTCGCCCGACCGGGAGCTGGTCGAGTTCGTGGAACTCGACGCCGAGCTGCACCCCTATTACGTGGGCACCCAGGCGCACCCGGAGTTCCGGTCGCGGCCCACGCGTCCGCATCCACTGTTCGCGGGGTTGGTGGCCGCGGCGCTGCACCACAGGAGGACCCGATGACCGGCATCGCCGACGAGCGTGAGTCACGCCCCGTGTTCGACCACACCGATATCTGGCGCGGGCGCATCGTAGGCATCGTCTCCGAGCACGTCGACCTCGGGGACGGCCGCCCCATCCTCCGCGAGTGGGTGGATCACCCCGGCGCCGTTGCCATCGTCGCGATGGACGACGCGGAGAACATCGCCCTGCTGCGCCAGTACCGACACCCCGTCCACGCCGCGCTCTGGGAGATCCCGGCAGGGCTGCTCGACCACGACGGCGAAGACTACCTCGCCGCCGCCGCGCGTGAGCTGGCCGAGGAGGCCGACCTCGGGGCACGGGACTGGCACGTCCTCGCTGACATCTTCTGCACCCCCGGCGGCTCCAACGAATCGCTGCGTGTCTATCTCGCCCGCGACCTCACGGTGGTGGAGCACGACTTCGAGCGGGTCGAGGAGGAGGCGGACATGGAGATGCGCTGGGTGCCGCTGGACGACGCGATCGCCGCCGTCATGGAGGGCCGCGTCCACAGCCCCTCGGCCACCGTGGGGATCCTCGCGGCCGCGCAGGCCCGGGCGCAGGGCTACCGGGGATTGCGCGACGCGGACAGCCCCTGGATGCGCTGAGGTGCGGCTACGGTGCGCGGCCACAGCCGGGTGATCGCCATGGTGGTCGTGGCCACGAGGAGAGCGCTGAGTAGCATGTGGATCGCGACCAGCGCCTCGGGGAGCCCGGTGAGGTACTGCGTGTAGCCCACGACGCCCTGGGCCACGGTCACGGCCGCGACGCCCCACCACCGACGCCAGCCCAGACCCGTCCGTGTGCTGGTCAGGATCACTGCGGCGAGCACCCCGGTGAACAGCCACGCCAGCCCCGAGTGGACCCGCGTCACCGCCACGGGATCGAGGGCGAAGCGGGACGGGGCGTCAGCGTCACCCGAATGGGGACCCGTGCCGGTCGTGATGACCCCGGCCACCATGAGGGCGGCGCCGGCGACGACGAGGGCGACGACGAGTGGCCGCAGTCGGGCCGGTGGTGGAATCGAGGGGCCGTCCGGCTGGCCGAGCCGGGCGACCAGGAAGGCGCTCACCGCCACCAGAGCGAGCGAGATGTACATGTGGGAGCCGACCACGGCGGGGTGCAGCTCGGCCAGCACCGACAGGCCACCGATGACCGCCTGCGCCACGATGAGGAGCAGGATGGTCCACGCCAGTCGCCGGAAGAGCCGTGGCCGCCCCGACTCGCGCCGGTGCACGGCCCACAGGAGGGCGAGCGCGATCACCACGAGCACACCGGTGAGGGTCCGGTTGCCGAACTCGATGAAGGGGTGGAGGCTGGACGCCTCGTGGAAGACCGGCGTGAAGCTGCCGGGTTCGCACAGCGGCCAGGTCGAGCACCCGAGGCCGGAGCCCGTGAGGCGCACGAGCCCCCCGGTCACGATGATGACGATCTGGGCCACGAGGTTGGCGACAGCGAGGCGCCGGGTGACAGGGTCGGCCAGCTGGTTCACAGGCCCCAAACTACCTAATCCCAGCGCAGGCTGCGCCGTGCCAGCAGTCCGAGCACGCCGGCCCAGGCCAGGAGCACCAGGGCGCTGGGGGTGTCGGCGACGCCGGCAATGGCGGCCCGCAGCCCCTCACCCAGCGCGCCGGGAGGCAGCCACCGCAGCAGCGAGCCCTCCGGCAGGGGGAGCAGGACACCGCCGCCGGCGACCATGAGAACCCACAGCAGGTTGGCGACCGCCAGCACGGCCTCGGCCCGAAGCGTCCCCCCCACGAGCACCGCGAGGGCGACGAACGCCGCCCCGCCGAGGGCGAGGAAGAGAGCGGTCAGGACGGCCCCAGCGGCCGACATGCCCCGCCATCCGAGGGCGGCCGCGACGCCGGCCAGCACGGCCGTCTGCGCGCCGAGGAGGGCGACGACGGCGAGCGCCTTCCCGCGTACCAGACCGCCGGCCCCCAGGGGCGTCGTCGCCAGCATGCGCAGCACACCCCAGCGGCGGTCGAACGCAAGCAGGATCGCCTGCGAGGTGAAGGCGCCCACGACGGCCGTGGCCAGGGCGCCGGCCAGGGCAGTGGAGTCGGCCGGCGGGGGCAGGTCGAGCGGGAGGCGGACCATGACGACGAGGGCGAGGGCGGGCAGGACGAAGCCCACCAGGAGCTGCTCGCCGTTCCGGAGGATGCCGCGCAGTTCCCACGCCGCCTGGGAGAGGCAGAGGCGTGTCATGGGGCTTCCCGCGTGAGGTCGAGGAACACGGATTCGAGGGTGCGGCGCGCGAGTGTGAGCCGGGCGCGCGTCTCGCCGGCGTCCACGAGCGCGGTCGTGAGGTCGCGCACGCCGGCGACGTCGAGGTCGTCGTCGAGCTCGGCCGTCACCACACCATCGGCGACCGCGGTGCGCCGCGCGTGGCGCGCGATGAGGGCGGCACCACGGGCGGGGTCCGTGAGGCCGCGCAGGGTGAGGACGTGGCCGTGGGCGAGCTCGGCCACGGTTCCCGCGGCCACCACCCGCCCGGCGTCGAGGATGATCACATCGTCGGCCAGCTCCTCGGCCTCCAGGATGTGGTGCGTGGTCAGGACGATCGCGGTGCCGGCGTCACGCCGGGCGCGCAGCAGGTCCCACGCATCCCGGCGGCCATGGGGGTCGACGCCGGAGGATGGCTCGTCGAGGAACGCCAGGCGCGGCTGTCCGAGCAGCGCGCACGCCACGGCGAGACGTTGCCGCTCGCCGCCGGAGAGCCGTCGCACGGGAGTGTCCAGGCAGTGGCCGAGAGACAGCGCCTCCACCAGGTCCGCCGGATGGGCAGGCCGCCGATGGAGCGCTGCGACGTGCCGCAGCACCTGCCGCGCGGTGGGGGCCATCGGGAGCCCGCCCTGCTGGACCATGACGCCCACACGCTCCCGCAACCACTGGTCGTTCTCCCGGGTCCGCGTGCGCCCCAGGATCCTGATCTCGCCCGAGTCGGGACGGCGGAGCCCGGCACAACACTCGAGCGTGGTGGTCTTGCCCGCCCCGTTGCGACCCAGCACGGCGGTGACACGACCGCTGTCCGCCCGGAAGGAGACGCGGTCCGCCGCCGGACGCTCCCCGTACCGCTTGGTGAGCTCCCGCACCTCCAGCGCCACCTCCATGACCTTCATCGTAGGGCGGTGTGACGGGGACCCCACGACGCCGCACACGGTCGGCTGTTGCAGCCCGGGAATTTTGAAACGACAATGTTGCTTAATACGGACGGAGCAACGGGAGAGCGAGGTGGTGCCGTGGACGACATCCTGCACGACGACACCTCCACCCGGATGCGCATCCTCGACCTGGTCGTCGCCCTCGGTCCGGTGTCGTCCACGGAACTGGCCCAGCAGCTGGGCCTCACCGCGGCGGGGATCCGCCGCCACATCGCCTCGCTCGAGGTGGACGGCCTTATCACCGAGCACCGTCCTGCCGGGTCGCTGTCCCCACGCCGGGGCCGGCCCGCCCGGCACTATGTCGCGACCGGCCCGGGACGCGAACGCCTCGGCGGCGCCTACTCCGATCTCGCCGTGTCCGTGCTCGCCCACCTCGCCTCCGTCGCCGGACCCGGCGCGATCGACCAGTACGCCGCGTCGCGGGTCGACCACCTGCACAGCCGCTACGCGCCCGAGGTGACCACCGCGGGGCACGACCTCAGGAGCCGCGCCATGGCCCTGGCGGGGGCGTTGACACGTGACGGCTACGCCGCCACCGTGCGGGACGTCGGACCCGCCGGCGTCGCCCTGCAACTCTGTCAGGGACACTGCCCGGTCCTCAAGGTCGCCCGGCTGTACCCTCAGCTGTGCGACGCCGAGTTGCGCGCCTTCTCGCGGCTGCTGGGCACCCACGTCCAGCGCCTCGCCACCCTCGCCGAGGGTGAGCACGTGTGCACCACCAACATCCCGCTCCGAGTCCCCACCCGTACCCCGGAAGGAACGCCATGACGACTCCCACCCCGGCGGCCGCGACGCAGCCGGCGGCGAAGACGCAGCCCCTGTCGCAGGAGGAGACGATCGCCTCCATCGGCCATTACAGCTACGGCTGGCATGACGCCGACCATGCGGGCTCCACCGCCCGGCGCGGTCTCAACGAGGACGTGGTGCGGGACATCTCCCGCCTCAAGAACGAGCCCGAGTGGATGCTGCAGCGCCGCCTGCGCGCCCTCCGCCTGTTCCAGAAGAAGCCCATGCCGCAGTGGGGCGCCGACCTGTCGGGAATCGACTTCGACACCATCAAGTACTTCGTCCGCGCGTCCGAGCGGCAGGCAACGTCCTGGGACGAGCTGCCCGAGGACATCAGGCGCACCTATGACCGACTCGGGATCCCGGAGGCGGAGAAGCAGCGTCTCGTGGCCGGGGTGGCGGCCCAGTACGAGTCGGAGGTCGTGTACCACCAGATCCAGGCGGAGCTGGAGGCCCAGGGAGTCGTCTTCCTCGACACCGACACGGGCCTGAGGGAACACCCGGAGGTCTTCCAGGAGTACTTCGGGACGGTCATTCCCACGGGGGACAACAAGTTCGCCTCCCTCAACACCGCGGTCTGGTCCGGCGGATCCTTCGTGTACGTCCCGAAGGGTGTCCACGTCGAGATCCCGCTCCAGGCCTACTTCCGCATCAACACCGAGAACATGGGCCAGTTCGAGCGGACCCTCATCATCGCCGACGAGGGCTCCTACGTGCACTACGTGGAGGGGTGCACCGCGCCCATCTACTCGACGGACTCGCTGCACGCCGCGGTGGTGGAGATCATCGTGAAGAAGGACGCCCGCGTCCGCTACACCACCATCCAGAACTGGTCCACCAATGTCTACAACCTCGTGACCAAGCGCGCCACGGTCGAGGCGGGCGGCACGATGGAGTGGGTGGACGGCAACATCGGCTCGAAGGTGACCATGAAGTACCCGGCGGTCTACCTCATGGGCGAGCACGCCCGGGGCGAGACGCTCTCGATCGCCTTCGCGGGGGAGGGCCAGCATCAGGACACCGGATCCAAGATGGTGCACCTCGCGCCCCACACGTCGTCGTCGATCATCTCGAAGTCGGTGGCGCGCGGCGGCGGGAGGGCCTCCTACCGCGGTCTCGTCCAGGTCATGGAGGGCGCCCGGCACTCCAAGTCGAACGTCCTGTGCGACGCCCTGCTGGTGGACACGATCTCGCGGTCCGACACCTACCCCTACGTCGACGTGCGCGTCGACGACGTGGAGATGGGTCACGAGGCCACGGTGTCCAAGGTCTCCGAGGAGCAGCTGTTCTACCTCATGAGCCGCGGGCTCGAGGAGACGGAGGCCATGGCCATGATTGTCCGTGGCTTCGTGGAGCCGATTGCCCGGGAACTGCCGATGGAGTACGCGCTCGAGCTGAACAGGCTCATCGAACTGCAGATGGAAGGAGCGGTCGGCTGATGGAGACGACCACCCTGGACCACTCCCGTGCCGCCCTCGCCGGCGCCCACTCCCACGGTGCCGTGCCGCAGGTGGACCGGGCGGAACGGCTGACGTCCTTCGACATCGACGCGTTCCCCCTCCCGACCGGGCGTGAGGAGGAGTGGCGCTTCACTCCGGTGGACAAGCTGGCCGACCTCATGCGGCCGGGCGCCCCCGGCGCCCGGCTGGCACTGGAGGCCAGCGTCCCCGGCGGCGTGCTGCTCGACGAGCTCCCGCCCGCCGCCGCCCGAACGCTCTCCCCCTTCCCGCCCGGGGACCGGCCCGCCGCGCTCGCGGTGGCCAACTCCGGCGGCGCGACCCACCTCGCCGTGCCCGCCGGCTGGTCGGGGGAGCCGATCCACCTCACCCTGCACGGCCGGGGTGAGCTGGCGTTCGGCCACCTCAGCGTCACGGTCGGCGCGAACGCCGACGCCGTCGTGGTGCTGCGTCACACCGGCACGGCGCGCTTCTCCGCGCGGGTCGACCTCACGGCGGCGGAGGGCTCGCACCTGACCTTCGTGTCCCTGCAGGAGTGGGACGCGGACGCGATCCACCTCGCCGAGAACGCGATCGCCGTCGCCAAGGATGCGACCGTGCGGCACGTGGTGGTCACGCTCGGCGGCGAGCTCGCACGGGTGGCCACGTCAGCCCGCTTCACGGGCCCCGGCGCCAGCCTCGAGCTGCTCGGCCTCTACTTCACGGACGCCGGTCAGCACCAGGAGCACCGGCTCTTCGTTGACCACGCTGTACCGCGCTGCGTGTCGCGGGCGACCTACAAGGGTGCCCTGCAGGGACAGGGAGCGCACGCGGTGTGGGTGGGCGACGTTCTCATCCGCAAGGACGCCGAGGGCACCGACACCTACGAACTCAACCGCAACCTCGTACTCACGGAGGGTGCGCGCGCCGACTCCGTGCCGAACCTCGAGATTGAAACGGGCGAGATCGAGGGTGCGGGTCACGCCTCCGCCACCGGCAGGTTCGACGACGAGCAGCTCTTCTACCTGCGCGCCCGCGGCATTCCGGAGGTGGAGGCACGCCGCCTCGTCGTCCGGGGCTTCTTCGCCGAACTCATCACCCGCATCGGAGTGCCCGAGGTCCAGGAACGCCTGATGGCGGCGATCGAGGCCGAGCTGGACGGAGCCCGCGCATGAGCGCCGAGGACGCCTGCGGAGTCGACGACCTGCGCCCCGGGGAGGTGCTGCGCGTGGACCTTCCCAGCGGAACCGCCGTGGCCCTGGTGCGTGACGCCGGCGGCGAGTTCCACGCGCTGGCGGACTGCTGTTCCCACGGCCAGGTCAGCCTCTCCGACGGGGAGGTCGACGGGACAACCATCGAGTGCTGGCTGCACGGGTCAACCTTCGACCTGCGCACCGGCGCCCCCCTCACCCTGCCCGCCACAAAGCCTGTCCCGGTGTACCCCGTCACAGTGGCGGACGGGCGCGTGCTCGTGGACGCCTCCACCCGAATCAACTGAACGAGGAAGAACGACGTGTCAACACTTGAGATCAGGGACCTGCAGGTGCAGGTCGAGACCAACGAGGGCCCCCGCCAGATCCTGCGCGGCGTCAACCTCACGGTGCACTCCGGGGAGATCCACGCGATCATGGGTCCGAATGGCTCCGGGAAGTCCACTCTCGCCTACTCCATCGCGGGGCACCCCAAGTACGAGGTGACCGGTGGCGAGGTGCTGCTCGACGGCGTCAACCTCCTCGAGATGAGCGTGGACGAGCGGGCACGTGCCGGCCTCTTCCTCGCGATGCAGTACCCCGTCGAGGTGCCGGGCGTGACGGTGTCCAACTTCCTGCGCACGGCCAAGACCGCGATCGACGGGGAGGCGCCCCCGCTGCGCCAGTGGGTCCGCGAGGTCCGCGAGGCGATGCAGCGGCTGCGGATGGATCCCGAGATGGCGCAGCGTGACGTCAACGCGGGGTTCTCCGGCGGGGAGAAGAAGCGCAACGAGATCCTGCAGCTCGAGCTTCTGAAGCCGCGGTTCGCGGTGCTGGACGAGACCGATTCCGGGCTGGACGTCGATGCCCTGCGGATCGTGTCCGAGGGTGTGAACCGGGTGCACCAGACTACGGACGCCGGCATCATCCTCATCACCCACTACACCCGGATCCTCCAGTACATCCGGCCGGACTTCGTGCACGTCTTCGTCGACGGCCGGGTGGCGGAACAGGGCGGCCCCGAGCTGGCCGACCGCCTCGAGGCCGAGGGCTACGACCGCTACGCGGGCGCCGGCGTCTGATGGAGACGCTGCGGCGGGCGGTCTCGCTGGGTGCCGGCGAGCTCGCCGCCCTGCGAGCCGACTTCCCCATCCTCGCCCGCGAGGTCAGGGGCAGGCCCCTCGTCTACCTCGACTCCGCGGCCACCGCCCAGAAGCCCCGCGAGGTGATCGACGCCGAGGTGGCCTTCTACGAGCACTCCAACGCCGCCGTGCACCGCGGCGCGCACGCCCTGGCCGAGGAGGCGACCGAGATCTACGAACGGGCACGCGCCCACGTGGCCTCCTTCGTCGGCGGCCGGCCGGACGAGCTGCTCTGGGTGAAGAACGCCACGGAGGGACTGAACCTCCTCGCCTACGCCCTGCTGGACTCCACCCTGGACGGTGGCCGGTACGCGCTCCGTCCCGGCGACGAGATCGTGGTGACGGAGGCCGAGCACCACTCGAATCTGCTGCCCTGGCAGGAACTCGCCCGCCGGACCGGCGCCCGGTTCCGCTGGCTGGGGCTGACCGACGACGGCCGCATCGACACCTCGACCCTCGATGTCATCACCGACCGGACCCGGGTGGTGGCGTTCACCCATGTCGCCAACGTCACCGGGGCGATCTCGCCCACAGCCGAGATCGTCGCCGCGGCCCGCGCGGTGGGGGCGCTCACCGTGCTCGATGCCTGCCAGTCCGCCCCGCACCTGCCGCTCGATCTGCCCGCCCTCGGCGTGGACGCCGCCGCGTTCTCGGGGCACAAGCTCCTCGGACCCACCGGCGTGGGCGCGCTGTGGGTCCGCGGGGAGATCCTCGCGGACCTCCCTCCGGTCCTGACGGGTGGATCCACCGTCCAGGTCGTCACCATGGAGGAGACGAGCTACCTCCCCGCACCGGCGCGGTTCGAGGCGGGTACCCAGATGATCGCGCAGGTGGCAGGACTGGACGCCGCCGTCACCTACCTGGAGCGTCTCGGCATGTCGAGGGTGGCCGCGCATGAGGCCGCCCTTACGGCACGCCTCGTCGACGGCGTGCGCGCCCTCGACGGCGTGCGGATCCTCGGTCCCGACACGCCCGACGAGCGCGTGGGCGTCGTCGCCTTCGACGTCGCGGGCGTGCATCCCCACGACGTCTCGCAGTTCCTCGATCACGACGGCATCGCGGTGCGCGCCGGCCACCACTGCGCCCAGCCCGTCCACCGGAGACTCGGGGTGCACGCCTCCACCCGGGCATCCGTTGCCATCTACAACACACCCGAGGAAGTAGACTTCTTCCTCGACAGGCTCGCCCACGTGAGGGGGTTCTTCGGAGTGGCGCATGGCTGACCTGGAACAGCTCTACCAGCAGGTGATCATGGACCATGCCCGGCTCCGCCACGGTTCCGGCCTGCTCGAGGAATGGGACGGTGAGTCGTTCCAGGTGAACCCCACCTGTGGCGATCAGGTGCGCCTGCGTGTCAGGCTGGACCGCAGCGGAGTGCCGCGCGTCGCGGAGATCGGATGGGATGGTCAGGGATGTTCCATCTCCATGGCCTCCCTGTCCCTGATGCACGACCTTGTCGTGGGGCGGACACTCGCCGAGGTGGATGGGCTCAACGAGCTCTTCCTCGACATGATGCACACCCGCGGCGGGTTCCCCGAGGAGAAGGCGGACCGCCTGGAGGATGCCGCGGCACTCGCGGGCGTCTCCCGCTTCCCGGCGCGCGTCAAGTGCGCCCTGCTGGGGTGGATGGCGCTGCGTGCCGCCCTCGCCCACGCCATTGTCACGGATCCGGAGGAGGGATCATGAGCCCGACTGTCGCCGAGATCGAGGAAGCGCTCCGGGACGTCATCGACCCCGAGCTGGGCATCAACATCGTGGATCTGGGACTCGTGTACGGCGTGACCGTGGACCAGTTCAACGACGCCGTCATCGACATGACGCTCACCTCGGCCGCGTGCCCCCTCACCGACATGATCGAGGACCAGACCGCCGTGGTCCTCGAGGGACTTGTCCGGTCCGTGCGGATCAACTGGGTCTGGATGCCGCCATGGGGCCCGGACAAGATCACGCCCGAAGGGCGTGAGCAGTTGCGCGCCCTGGGGTTCAACGTCTGATGCCCGCCCACGCCCGCCGCCTGCCGCACCGCGTGTACGTCGTGCGGCGCCTCGTCCTCGCGCTGGTGCTGGTCCTGGTGGTCACCCTGGGTTCCCTTGCCGCCAGCCGGCTGTTCCCCGGCAATGGGAGCGCGGCGGATGCCGCCGCTCCCGCGGACACCGGCGCGCCCACGTCCCCGCCCGTCACGGAGGAACCGGAGCCGGAGCCCGTGCCCGAGCCGGTGGTGTTCACGCTGGTCACCGCGGGCGATGTGCTGCCCCACGCCACGGTGAACCGGAACGCCGCCGTCGCCGGCGGCTATGACTACGTCCCCCTGATGGAACCCGTCCGGCCCTGGATCGAGAACGCGGACATCGCGCTCTGCTCCCTCGAGGTCCCCCTCGCCCCTCCGGGCCAGGCTCCCAGCGCGTACCCGGTCTTCGGTGCCCCCGAGCAGCTGATCTCCTCCCTGCAGGCCATCGGCTGGGACGGCTGTGCCACTGCCACCAACCACTCCCTCGACCGCCGGGTCCCCGGACTCGTCCACACCCTGGACGTGATGGACGCCGTCGGGCTCGGCCACACGGGCACGGGACGCACTCCCGAGGAGACCGTGAGCGCGCAGTTCTACGACGTCGAGAAGAACGGCGTCACCCTCACCATCGCGCACCTCTCGGCCACCACGTTCCACAACGACTACACGGACCCGGCGCAGTACGCCGCCCACCTCCACGCGCTCGACGCCGCCCGGATCGTGGACCTGGCACGCCAGGCCCGGGCGGACGGTGCCGACATCGTGCTGTTCACCCCCCACTGGGGTCAGGAGTACTGGCACGAGCCGGACGGGCTCCAGCAGAGCATCGCCGCGACCCTCGCCGCCTCCGGCGAGGTCGACGTCGTCCTCGGCGGCCACTCGCACGTGCCGCAACCGCTCGTGAAGCTCGACGGGGGCCCTGGCGGCAACGGCATGTGGGTCGGGTACTCGATGGGCAACTTCCTGTCCAACCAGGACGAGAACTGCTGCAACATCGCCACCGCCACCGGCCTGCTCGTGCGCACCGACATCACCGTGTCCCCGGACGGGTCGGCCGCCGTGACGGGAGTCAGCTGGTCCGGCGCCACCATCGACACCGCTGGACGGCAGCGGTTGTACCCCATCCAGTCCCTGCTCGACGGGGCGACGGCGCCGGAGCTCACCCTGACTCCCGGCCGGGTGCAGGCCCGCTGGCAGAAGCTCGAATCGGTGATGGGGCTCGAGAACTACGATCCCGCCCCCCCGGAGCCGGGAGGCGCCGTCGTGACGGTGATCAGCCGCTGAGGCGCCCGCTCAGAGTTCGCTGCCGCTGACGGCGAACGTGTTGCACGACTCGACCGTGCCCCCCTCGTAGCCCGTCGCGAACCAGCGCATCCGCTGCTCCGACGTGCCGTGCGTGAACGTCTCGGGGAACGCCCGTCCCTGGGTCATCTCCTGGATGCGGTCGTCGCCCACGGCGGCCGCCGCCCCCAGCGCTTCCTCCAGCTGCGCGCGGGTGGGCGGCTCGAGGAACGTCACTCCGGTCTCCGGATCCACCGTGCTGGACGCGTGGCGCACCCACATGCCGGCGAGGCAGTCCGCCTGCAGCTCGAGACGGACGGCACCCGAGGTCGGGCCGGTGTCACGCAGGTTCACCTGGGCCATGTACCCGAGCTGGTTCTGGATGTGGTGGCCCCACTCGTGGGCGACGATGTACTCCTGCGCGAGCGGGGCGTTCGCCGCGCCGAGCTGCGTCTCCAGGGTGTCGAAGAAGGAGACGTCCAGGTACACCGTCTGATCCGCGGGGCAGTAGAACGGCCCGACGGCGGAGGTCGCCTGCCCGCACGCGGTGCTGACCGAGCCCTGGAACACCATGAAGCCGGGCATCTGGTACCGCACTCCCGCCTGCGTGGGCAGGGCCTCCTCCCACAGGGCGTCCAGGGACTCCGCCGTCGCCACCATGCGGCACTCGACGTACTGATTGGCCGCCTGCGCGTTCCTGCAGTGGTCGAGGTCGATCCCGCCACCGGCCGCGGTGTCCGTGGAGGAGCCGCCGAGCACGCCGGAGAGGTCCACACCGGTGAACATGAAGATGAGGAGGGCGATGAGTCCGCCGATTCCTCCGACCGCGGCACCCTTGCCGCCACGTGACGTCTTGACGCGGTTCGGGTCCAGCTGGATGCCCTCGTTGAATGTCATCGCGACCTCCCACGGTTAGCATAGGCCGGGGCACCGGACCGCGCCCGGTTACTGCGGGGCCACGAGCCCCCGAGATGGAGTCGAGCACGTGATCACAGTGAAGGACCTGTCCCTGCGGATCGGTCCCCGGGAGCTCATCCGGTCGGCGTCGTTCCGGGTGGACGACGGGATGCGCATCGGCCTCGTGGGCCGCAACGGCGCGGGAAAGACCACGCTGACGCGACTCCTGGCAGGGGAGGACGTGGCCTCGGCGGCGCTGTCCTGGGAGGGGACGATCACCCGCACCGGCACGATCGGCTACCTGCCCCAGGACCCCCGCACGGGCGACCTCTCCCAGACCGCCCGGTCCAGGGTGCTCTCCGTGCGTGGCATCGACGAGGTGCTGGCGCGGATCCGCCGGGCGGAACGCGACATGGCCGAGACCAGCGGTGAGCGCCGGCAGCGGGCGATGGAGCGCTACGTCCGGCTGGACGCCGAGTTCACCGCCCAGGGTGGCTGGGCCGCCGAGTCCGAGGCCGCGCGGATCACCGCCAATCTCGGCCTGCCCGCCCGGGTCCTCGACCAGCCGCTCGCAACACTCTCCGGCGGCCAGCGCCGCCGCGTGGAACTGGCCCGCATCCTCTTCTCGGACGCCCGCACCCTGCTGCTCGACGAGCCCACCAACCACCTCGACCAGGACTCCGTCCTCTGGCTGCGGGATCACCTGCGCTCGTGGGGCGGTGGACTGGTGGTGATCTCCCACGATGTGGCGCTGCTGCGGGACACCGTCACCCACGTCTACCACCTGGACGCCAACCGTGCGGAGCTGGACCTCTACCACCTCGGCTGGGACGCGTACCTCACGGCGCGGGAGGAGGATGAGCGGCGCCGGCGGCGCGAACGCGCCAACGCCGAGCGGAAGGCAGGAGCACTCCTCGCCCAGGCGGACCGGATGCGGGCCAAGGCCACGAAGGCCGTCGCGGCGCAGAACATGATCCGCCGGGCCGAGCGGCTGCTCGGTGATCTCGAGGCGGAGCGGACCGGCGAGAAGGTCGCCCACCTGAGGTTCCCGGAGCCCGCCCCGTGCGGTCGGGTGCCCCTGACCGCCGAGGGCCTGTCCAAGTCCTACGGCTCGCTGGAGGTGTTCACCGACGTGTCGCTCGCCGTCGACCGGGGCAGCCGCGTCGTGGTGCTCGGCCTCAACGGCGCGGGCAAGACCACCCTGCTGCGGATCCTCGCCGGTCTCGAGCAGCCGGACACCGGCGAGGTCCAGCCGGGCCACGGGCTGCGGCTCGGCTACTACGCGCAGGAGCACGAGAGCCTCGACCTCGAGGCCACGGTGCTGGAGAACCTCCGGCACGCGGCGCCCGATCTCGACGACACCGGGGTCCGCTCCATCCTCGGGTCCTTCCTCTTCTCGGGGGACGACGCCGCCAAGCCCGCCCGCGTCCTGTCCGGGGGCGAGAAGACCCGGCTCGCGCTCGCGATCCTGGTGGTGTCATCCGCGAACGTGTTGCTGCTGGACGAGCCGACCAACAACCTCGACCCCGCGTCCCGTGCGGAGATCCTGCGCGCGCTGCGCACCTACCGCGGCGCCGTCGTCCTCGTCACCCACGACGAGGGAGCCGTGACCGCCCTCGCGCCCGAGCGCGTGCTGCTGCTGCCGGACGGGGACGAGGATCTCTGGTCCGAGGATTACCGCGAGCTG
Organism: Actinomycetales bacterium; assembly: GCA_022838965.1. Next base: position 27,631 of record JALHDK010000001.1, read on the forward strand.
GTCGCGCTGGCCTGACGGGAGGCGAGCTGCGCCTCGATCAGCTCGTCCTCCGCCACCTCGTCGGCCAGCCGGCGCCGGCTCCGGACTCCTCCCGCCCCCGCCGGGCCCTCCTGCCGCTCCCGCCTCGCGAGGACGACGACGCCCGCCGGCACGGCCGCTGCGAAGAACCACCACTGGAACGCGTAGCTCAGGTGCGACCCCAGCTGGCGTTCCGGCGGGGGGAAGGCCCGCAGCGGCTCCTCCGGGCTCGCGGCCTCGCTCCAGCCCTGGATCACCGGGAGGGTGTCGAGCTGCAGGGCTGCAGCGGGCTCGGCAGCCGCGAGGACGTCGGCGACGTGCACGGTGTAGACCTGCCCCGGGGGGCCCGCCCGCCTCGTCGTCGCCTCCTCGGCACGCAGACGCACCGTCAGCGTCCGCTCGCCGGGAGGAAGCGCCGGCACGACGGCGCCGGGCGGCACCCATCCCCGCGCCACGACGATGGCGACCGGCCCTCCCGAGGTGCGTTCCGCCGCGAGGACGCCGAGGACGCGCAGCGCGGCCGCGCCGGCGACGGGGCGATTGCGGACCAGGACGGTCGATCCCGGCACCCAGCGTCCCCGCAGCTCGACGGTCCGCCATTCGTCGTCGGGCGCGATGCGCAGCCCCTCGCTGACGACGTCGTCGATCGTGGTGGTCGGTGCCTCCCAGTTGCGGTCGATGCGCTCCACCGCCGCGACCTTCTGCTCGTAGCGCCCCCACTGCCAGCTCCCCAGCAGCACGCACACGGCGCTCACCACGAGCGCCCCTGCGACCAGTCCGATCCAGCGGCCCGACCGCAGGAAGCCCCAGCCCGCGGCGGCGGGCGCGGCCGTCGGCATCCCGGGGTCGCGCCCCCGCGCCGGAGAGGTCACCGCAGGTACTCCGTCCGGGGGTCGTAGAGCTCCACCGCACCGGGCTCACCCGGGAGGAGGACGCCGCTGTCCGGCTCGGCCGCCCGCTCGCGTCCGGCGTTCGCGACGATGACCGCCACGTACGGCAGGATGACCGCACCCGCGACGAACACCCAGCGCCACGGATCGGAGGTGAGCACCGCCAGGAACAGGCAGGCCGTGCGGATCGCCATGGAGACGAGGTACCGGATGTTGCGGTCGTGCAGGTCCTCGGAGAGTGCGCGGCGCGCCGAGGTGATCGAGTAGGTCTCCCCGCCGGGTCGACGCCGTCGCGTGCGCACCCTTGCAGGCTAACGCGCGCAAGTGCGTTGCGGAACTCCATGAAATCGGGGGCCCGCGACCACTATGGTCGTCTGGATGGGTACTTCACTTGCACGCAGCGTCGTCATCACCGGGGCGAACCGCGGCATCGGCCGCGCCATCGCCGAACGCATGGTCGCGGATGGGCATCGGGTCGCCACCATCTACCGCTCGGGTGAGCTTCCCGATGGCGTTTTCGGCGCCGTCGGGGACGTCACCAGCACGGCGGCGGTGGACGCGGCCTTCACCGCGATCGAGGCGCACCAGGGGCCGGTGGAGGTGGTGGTGGCGAACGCCGGCATCACCCGCGACCAGCTCCTCATGCGGATGACCGACGAGGAGTGGGACGCGGTCGTCAACACGAACCTCGCGGGAGCATTCCGCGTCGCGCGCCGCGCCACCAAGGCCATGATCCGCGCCCGCTTCGGTCGCATCATCCTCATCTCCTCCGTCGTCGCGCTCTACGGAGGCCCGGGCCAGGTGAACTACTCGGCGTCCAAGGCCGGGCTCGTCGGGATGGCCCGGTCCATCACGCGTGAACTGGGAGGCCGGGGCATCACCGCCAACGTGGTGGCCCCCGGGTTCATCGGCACGGACATGACCGCTGCGCTCCCGGAGGCGCAGCAGGCGAAGTACCGCGAGGCGATCCCCGCGGGACGTTTCGGGGCCGCGGCCGACGTGGCCGCCGCGGTCGCCTTCCTCGCATCGGACGACGCCGCCTACATCTCCGGGGCCGTGATCCCCGTGGACGGCGGCCTGGGCATGGGTCACTAGGAGGACACATGAGCGGAATCCTCGACGGCAAGTCGGTTCTCGTCACCGGCGTCCTGCGGGACAACTCGATCGCGTTCCACGTGGCGCGCCTCGCCATGGAGCAGGGCGCGACCGTGATCCTCTCCTCCTTCGGCAGGCAGTTCAAGCTGACCGAGCTGTCCACCCGGCGGATGCCCTATCCCGCCCCGATTGTGCAGCTCGACGTCACCGATCAGGAGGATCTCGACAATCTCGCCGCCGCGATCCGCGAGCACACGGATCATCTCGACGGCGTGGTGCACTCGATCGGCTTCGCCCCGCAGTCGGTGCTGGGGGGCAACTTCCTGTCCGCCACCTGGCCCGACGTCGCCACGGCGCTCGAGATCTCGGCGTTCTCCCTGAAGTCGCTCGCCGTGGCGGCCAGGCCCCTCATGACCCGTGGGGGCGCCGTCGTCGGCCTCACCTTCGACGGCTCGGTCGCCTGGCCGGTGTACGACTGGATGGGTGTCGCCAAGGCCGCCTTCGAGGCGACGGCGCGGTATCTCGCCCGCGATCTCGGCCCGGACGGCATTCGGGTCAACCTGGTGTCGGCGGGTCCCATCCGCACCACGGCCGCGACCCACATCCCGGGCTTCGAGGTCATGGAGGGACGGTGGGACGACCGGGCCCCGCTGGGATGGGACGTGAGCGACCCCGAGCCCACGGCACGGAGCGTGGTGGCGCTGCTGTCCGACTGGTTCCCCGCGACGACCGGCGAGATCGTGCACGTCGACGGCGGCGTGCACGCCATGGGCCAGTAGCGGGATGCCCAAGACGCTCGTCCTGGTGCGGCACGCCAAGGCCGAGTCACCCGGGAAGCTCGGCGACGCCAGGAGGGCGCTCGCGCCTCGCGGGCGTCGTCAGGCCGCGGCCCTGGGACCCATGCTCGCGCGGATCGCGGGCCCCTTCGACCGCGCGCTGGTCTCGAGTGCGCTGCGCACCCGGGAGACCTACCGGCTTCTGGCCGGGGACTCGGACGCCTACCCCCGTCCGCGTGTCCTGGACGAGCTCTACGACGCGAGCGCCCGAGAGCTGCTGGACATCCTGCGCCGGCTGGACGAGAAGGACAGGCGGGTGCTGGTGGTCGGTCACGAGCCCACCATGAGCAGCCTCGCGCACCTGCTGCACGACGCCAGGGATGCGATGGCCGAGGAGATCTCCCAGGGCATTCCCACCTCCACCGCCTGCATCGTCGAGGTCGAGGTGCCCTGGGCGGACCTCGACCGCGGCAGGGCGCACGTTCGCGAGGTGGTGCGCCCCTCCCGGTGACCGGGAGGTCAGCGCAGGCGGTGGACGAAGAGGCCGGAACGGAGCTTCGGCTCGAACCAGGTGGACTTCGGGGGCATGATCCGCCCGGCGTCGGCGATCGCCATGAGTTCCTCCATCGAGGTGGGGTGGAGGGAGAACGCCACGGCGTCCCGGCCGCTGTCGACCCGGCGCTCGAGCTCGCCCAGGCCCCGGATGCCGCCCACGAAGTCGATGCGGGTGTCGGTGCGGGGGTCCTCGATTCCCAGCACGGGGCGAAGGAGCGAGTCCTGCAGGATGGACACGTCGAGGGTCGCCACCGGATCGGCAGCATCCCAGCTGCCGGGGTGCGCCTCGAGCAGGTACCACTGCCCCGGAAGGTACATGCCGAACTGGTGCGAGGCGCGTGGGGCAACGCGCTCACCCGACTCGCTCACCCGGAACGAGGCCCTGATCCGGGAGAGGAAGGCTGCCCGATCGAGGCCGTTCAGGTCCGCGACCACCCGGTGGTACGCCATGATGTGCAGCTGGTCGTCGGGGAAGGCGACCGCCATGAAGAAGTCGTACTCCTGCTCACCGGAGCCGGGGTGCTGTGCGCGGCGGAGCAGGCCCACCCTGGCCGCCGAGGCGGTCCGGTGGTGGCCGTCGGCGACGTAGAAGTGGGGGAGGCCGGCGAAACCGGCGCGGATGGCCGCGACGTCGGCCGGGGCGTCGAGGAGCCACAGCGTGTGGCGGACGCCGTCGTCGGAGGTGAAGTCGTAGACCGGCGTCCGTGCGACGGCGTCGGCGACCACGCGGTCCACCACGTCCCGGTGCCGGTACGTCAGGAAGACGGGGGAGGAGTGGGCGTCGCAGGCGTCCACGTGCCGGACGCGATCCTCCTCCTTGTCCGCCCGCGTGAGCTCGTGCCTGCGGATCACGCCCGAGAGGTACTCATCCACCGAGGCGAGGCCCACCAGCCCGGTCTGGGACCGGCCGTCCATCGTCTGCCGGTAGACGTAGAACATCGCCACGTCGTCCTGCGCCATCAGGCCGCGGTCCTCGTAGGAGTCGAGGTTGCGGCGGGCCTGGGCGTACACCTCCGGCGCGTGGGGGTCGGTGCCCGGCGGCAGGTCCACCTCCGGCCTCTCGACGTGGACGAAGCTCAGCGGGTGGCGCGCGACCTCCCGGCGCGCCTCCGCGGTGTCCATGACGTCGTAGGGGAGCGAGGCGATGGCTGCGGCGTGCTCGGGCAACGGCCGGAGTGCGCGGAACGGGCGGAACTCGACCATGGGACTCCTTCGGTTCGGCGGCGCGTCCGGTTGCAGCAGGGGCAAGTGTGGCACGTCCCGCGACACGCACGTCGGGGTGGTCCACGGTCCCGGCCTCCGTGGGGTCCGGGAGGGCAGGCTGGAGGACCACACAGGAACGGACACCGAGCCACCCCACGTGACGCAGGGTGTGCTCGGTGTCCGTCACGTCGACGGGCTCCGCGGGCAGGCCGCGTGAGCCTGCGATGTCACCGGGACACGCGCATGCCCTTCGGGACGACGGTGACGCCGCCCTCGGTGACCGTGAAGCCGCGGGCACGGTCGTGGTCGTGGTCGATGCCGACCTGGGCACCTTCCTCGACGAAGACGTTCTTGTCCAGGATCGCCTTGTTGATCACGGCGTTCCGGCTCACGAAGACGTCGTCGAAGAGGACGGAGCCGCGCACGGAGGACCACGAGTTCACGCGGACACCGGGCGACAGCACGGAGCCGACGACCTCGCCGCCCGAGACGATGACGCCGGGCGAGACGAGCGAGTCGAGGGCGTGGCCGAGGCGCTCGTGGTGACCGTAGACGAACTTGGCCGGGGGAAGGCCGGTGTAGCCGGTGTACAGCGGCCAGTCGTAGTTGTAGAGGTTGAACACGGGCGTGACCGAGATGAGGTCCATGTTCGCCTCGTAGAAGGCGTCGAGGGTGCCGACGTCCCGCCAGTAGCCCTTGTCGCGGGCCGTCGCACCGGGGATGTCGTTCTCGATGAAGTCGTAGAGGCCCGCGGCTCCCTGCTGCACGAAGTAGGGCACGATGTTCCCGCCCATGTCGTGGTTGGAGTTCTCGTCCTCGGCGTCCCGGACGAGCGCCTCGCGCAGGGCATCGGCGTCCAGCACGTAGTTGCCCATCGAGGCGAGGACCTCGTTCGGGGAGTCCGCCAGCCCGGTGGCGTTCTTCGGCTTCTCGAGGAAGGCGCCGACCTTGCGCGGGTTGTCCTTGTCCGCGTCGATCACGCCGAACTGGTCGGCGAGGGAGAGGGGTTGACGGATGCCCTCGATGGTCAGCGGGAAGCCGCTCTCCTTGTGACGGGCCACCATCTGGGAGAAGTCCATCCGGTAGATGTTGTCCGCACCCGTGATCACCACGGTCTCCGGACGCTCGTCATCGATCGTGTTGAGCGACTGGTAGATCGCGTCCGCGCTCCCCTGGTACCAGTGCTTGCCGACCCGCTGCTGCGCGGGAACGGCGGCGACGTAGTTGCCGAGGAGTGTCGACATGCGCCACGTCTTCGAGACGTGCCGATCGAGCGAGTGGGACTTGTACTGGGTGAGGACGACGATCTTCAGGTACCCGGAGTTCACCAGGTTCGAGAGAGCGAAGTCGATGAGCCGGTAGATGCCGCCGAAGGGGACGGCGGGCTTTGCCCGGTCCGCCGTGAGGGGCATGAGGCGTTTCCCCTCGCCGCCGGCGAGCACGATTGCGAGAGCTTTGGTGCGCTTGACCATGGCACGACACTATTGCGGAAGTCGCGCTCCACGATCGCTTCGGGAAGCCGATTCTTGCGCCAAGATGGCTGTGTGAGCGACAAGAGCATGCGGGTCGACCTGCTCACCCGCGAATACCCCCCGAAAGTCTACGGCGGCGCCGGCGTCCACGTTGAGGAGCTGTCCCGCGTCCTGCGCGACCACATCGATGTGCGCGTGCACTGCTTCGACGGCCCGCGCGAGCCCGGCACCGTCCCCGACGGCGTCACCGGCTACTCGGACCTTCCCGACCTCGCGAGCGCCAACGCGGCGATCCGCACGCTGGGCGTCGACCTCGCGATGACCGTGGGTACCGAGGGCACCGACCTCGTCCACTCCCACACGTGGTACGCCAACATGGCGGGCCACTTCTCGAAGCTGCTGCACGGCGTACCGCACGTGATCTCGGCGCACTCCCTCGAGCCGCTGCGGCCGTGGAAGGCGGAGCAGCTCGGTGGTGGCTACCGGGTGTCGAGCTGGGCCGAGAAGACGGCCTACGAGGCCGCCGACGGCATCGTGGCCGTCTCCAACGGCATGCGCGACGACATCCTGCGGTGCTACCCCGCGATCGACCCTGCGAAGGTCGAGGTCATCCACAACGGTATCGACCTCTCGGGCTGGGTGGCGCCCGAGAAGGATGACCCCGAGCGCCTAGCGACCCTCGCGGAGTACGGTATCGACGAATCCCGGCCGATGATCGTTTTCGTGGGCCGCCAGACCCGGCAGAAGGGCCTGCCCTACCTCCTGCGGGCCGCCGAACAACTGCCCCCGGACGTGCAGCTGGTGCT
>JALHDK010000540.1 GCA_022838965.1 Actinomycetales bacterium
CGAACGGCGGGAGTACAGCGCGAACCGAACCGCTCCCGACGGTTCAAAGAGCGGTTTCACCTTGACCGTTGCCATGCGCTTCACCCGGGCCACCGCCGCGCCGACCGCGCCACCCACGTCCGCCCATTGCGGGATGTGACACTCGGTGCCCAGGCGCTCCGCGGCGCCGGGTACCGCCGCCCCCGCGGGAGCCCCAACACCAACGACGGGCACTGCTAAGGTAGCATTGACATGCAGGAAGGCGTCGTTGCGGCCCACCTCGTCGCGAAGTGCGAGGTCCGCGCCGCCCTCCCAACGGTAGTTGGGCCACCAATGATCCAGGCAGGTACGGCCTATCCCATAGGCCAAGCGTTCAGCCATGGCCGCGCGCAGCGCCACCAGGAGTTCGCTCAGGGTCATGCCGAGATCCCGGCACAGAACCCCCGCCACATGGCGCGCCGCCCTCCGCTCCGCATGGCCTACCTCCCCGGCCGCCGCGAGCACATCGGTGGGTGTCGGGCCGACGGGCAGGATGACTCTCTCGGCCAGCAGTCTCTGCATCGGCAGCAGGCTTGGGGACGGCAAGTCGAGGACCTCGGCCGCGCGCTCAACCGTGACGGGCCCCTTGGCCACGAGTTGCACAAGCGCCCGCTCACCCGGGAGCAGGTCCTCCGGCTCGGGGGCCCCTGTGACAAGGAAGTCCGGCAAGCCATAGACGCCCCACGAAATGCGCCCCTGGATCTGCTCTAGACGCAACCCGAAACGTTCCGTGGCCAGGGAGACGGGCTCCACACGCCCCGGCCCAAGGTCGAAGCCGCCTGCGGGCCGCACCCTCAAGTGGCTATCGCCTCCAAGCCCGAGAGTGTTCCCGTGGATGCCGGGCACATGGCAACGCAGCCCACCCACGACGGCGCCGTCCGGTGACAGGAGAGGCGCCCCTTCGTCCAGGAGGATGATGTCCGAGGTGGTGCCGCCGATGTCGACGACAACGCCGCGCTCCACCGACGCCAGGTGCCCCGCCCCGATGGCTGACGCTGCCGGACCCGAAAAGAAGACCTCCAGCGGTCGAG
>JALHDK010000541.1 GCA_022838965.1 Actinomycetales bacterium
GCGACATTATCGCTATCCGCGAGAAGTTCCTCAAGGCCTTTCGACGCTTTTCCCAAGCTGGAGGCGGCGGACCCCACCTCGCGGACGGCGACGGTGACCTCGCCGACGAGGCCCTCCTCGTCCAGGATCTCGACCATCCGGCCCGTCACCGTGGTGAGATCGCCGGTGAGGTCCTCCTCGGCGAGGGCGCGGTTGAGCTCCTTGGCGGCGCTCCCGACCTCGGCCAGGCTCTCCTCGGCGGTGGGGAGTAGGTCGAAGGGATCGGTGGGCGCGAGGCCGACGAGGGCTTGCCCGGGCGAGAGAGGCGCGCCGGCGTCGCTCACGGGCGTAATCTCGATGTAGCTGTCCCCGACCAGGTTCGTCGCGTTGACCCGCACCAGGTAAGAGTCTCGGATGACGACGGCGCGGTCGATGGCGCAGCGGACCCGTACCACGGTGTCCTGGGTGGCGTGGGCGCCATCGGCGGCCATGATGTCGGGCCGCGGCGCCATGGAGATGTCGGTGACGGAGCCGATGCGCACCCCCGCGAGGCGCACGGTGGCGCCCTGGCTCAGCCGCCCGCCGATGTTCCAGAAGTAGACATCCAGGTCCCGGGTCGCCACGGCGACGCCGGCGGTGCGGAGCCATACTACGGAGACGATGAGGAGGGCGAGGGCGCCGACGAGGACGGTCCCCACGGTCAGAGCGTTCATGGTGGCGCGGCGGTCGCTCATGGGGCAACCCCCTCGGTGGCTCTCAGGGCGCGGACGCGGGGGTCGTCACTCTCGGCGAACTCCGCGGCGGTCGATTCGAGGACGATTCGGCCCTCGTGGAGCAGGATGATGCGGTCGGCGAAGCGGCAGAGGGACTCCAGATCGTGGCTCACCACTACGGCGGCGACCCCCACCTCGGCCCGCAGCCGCACGATGAGGGCCTCGAGCTGGCGACAAGTGGCGGGGTCGAGGTGGGCTGTCGGCTCATCGAAGAGCAGGGCGTCGGGCTCCATGGCGAGGGCCCGGGCGATGGCGACGCGCTTGGCCATGCCGCCGGAGAGCTCGGAGGGCAGCAG
>JALHDK010000542.1:0-1046 GCA_022838965.1 Actinomycetales bacterium
GACCGGGCCGGATTCCGCACGATGTTCCTGGTCTTCGCGGCGGTGCATGTGGCATCGCTGCCCCTGGTGTGGGGGATTTTCAAGCTCAGGAAGCCGAAGCCGGCGGTCGAAGGCGCCCCGGCATAGGGGTGTGTCCGTGTCGAGGGGGCTAAGACCGCCTGGAAGGGAGGGCCGATGAGAATCACGTCGTTTGAAGTGAGGCCGCTGGCGTTGGTGCCGCGCGTCGCGCTGACCGTGGCCTATGGGAGCTACCCGGTGTTCGAGTATGCGCTGCTGCTCCTGCACACCGATGATGGCGCCGTGGGCCTGGGCGAGGCCGCGCCGGACCCCGTCGTGACGGGCGAGACCCAGGCCGCCGTGATGGGCGCGCTGGAGGCGATGGGCCGTGGCCTGGTGGGGCGCGATCCGCTCGACCTGACCGCACTGCTCGCTGAGGCCGAGGCGGTAGCGCCCGGCTTTCCCGCCGCGTTGGCTGCGGTCGACAGCGCGCTCTATGACCTGGCCGGCAAGGCCCTCGGCGTGCCCGTGGCAGCGCTCCTCGGGGGCCAGGTGCGCGCGGGCATGCAGCTCTACCCCGTGGTGCCGATGGACACGCCCGAGGCCATGGCTGCCCTCGCCGCGTCCTTTGGCCCGTTGAGCCGCCCGGTGCTCAAGCTCAAGGTGGGGTCGCCGGACCTCGACCTGGACGTTGCGCGGGTCGACGCCGTGGTGGCCGCGGTGGGCAGCGATGTCCGCCTGCGCCTCGACGCCAACCAGGGGTGGGGCAACGCGCCTACGGCGATCGAGGCAGTCCGCAAGCTCTCCGCCTACACCCTGGATTATGTCGAGCAGCCCGTGGCCGCCGGCGATCTCGAGGGCCTCGCCGCAGTCACCGCCGCGGTCGACGTTCCCGTGATGGCGGACGAGAGCTGCCACACGGCCGCGGATGCGCTCGCGATCGTGCGGCTGCATGCCGCCGACCTCATCAACATCAAGCTGATGAAGTGCGGCGGGATCCGGCGCGCGCTCGACCTCGTAGCGGTGGCGGAAGCTGCCGGGGTCGGCTG
>JALHDK010000542.1:1061-2189 GCA_022838965.1 Actinomycetales bacterium
GGGGATGGCGCTGGCCGTGGCCCGCCCGGCGATCGCCTCTTGCGAGCTCATCGGGCCGCTCTTCGTCAGTGGCGACCCGGCGACGGGCTACGTCGTCAACCCGGTGACGGGGTGGGCCGCGGCGACATCGGGCCCCGGGCTGGGGATCAGGATGAAGGAGGAGCTGTGAACGTACCGAACTGGGCCGGGGTAGGCGATGAGGCGACGGCGCTGCTGAGTCGCTATCTGCAGATCGACACGACTAACCCGCCGGGGAACGAGCTGGCGGCGGCGGAGTTCCTCGCAGCGGAGCTCGAGCGGCGCGGGCTGGCTCCCGTGGTCTATCCGTCGGCGCCGGGCCGGGGCAACGTGGTCGCGCGGCTCCCCCGCACGGTGATGGTTACTGCGGCGCCCGCCGAGGCCAAGCCTTCCGAGGCCCAGCCTTCTGAGGCCCAGCCTTCTGAGGCCCAGCCTTCTGAGGCCCAGCCTTCTGAGGCCCAGCCTTCTGAGGCCCAGCCTTCTGCCAGCCTTCTGAGGCCATCATCCTGCTTCACCACATGGACGTAGTCACTGCCGATCCGGTGCGCTGGTCCTGCGATCCGTTCGGCGGCGAGGTCCGCGATGGTTACGTCTGGGGTCGGGGCGCGCTCGATATGAAGGGGATGGGCGTGATGCAGCTTCTCGCGGTTGACCTTCTTCTCCACGACGGACGCCCCCGCACGCGCGACGTGGTCCTCGTCGCGGTTGCCGACGAGGAGGTCTCGAGCGCACCGGGAGCACTATGGCTTCTGGATCAGCATCCCGAGGCGGTCGAGGGCGGTATCGTGTGGGACGAGGGCGGCTTTGGACTGGAGGGCGTGTTTGGGCCATCGCCCGTCTTCACGGTCGCTGTGGCCGAAAAGCAAGCGCTCTGGCTAAGGCTGGTCGCCGAAGGCGAGCCCGGGCACGGGGGAACGCCCCACAGCGCGAACGCCAACGACCTGTTGCTCGCAGCGCTTTCGCGTATTCATAAGAGACACGAGCCCGTCCGGGTGCATCCCGTGGTTGAGGCGATGTTCCGGGCCGTCTCCAGGACCCAACCCTTCCCGGCATCATGGGCCATGCGTCACCTGGGCAATCCCCTCGTGCTGGCGCTGGTGCGCGGCGAGG
>JALHDK010000543.1 GCA_022838965.1 Actinomycetales bacterium
GTCCTCGACTCCGGCATCCAGGCGGAGCCGTACGCATAGAGACATCTCCGCGCCAGCCAGGACCAGACACCCGCCCTGGCCCTGACCGGCGTCCAGGCGCCCGCCATCGAGCCGCGCCGCGCTGCCGTCGCCGCCCCGTGCCCGCGAGGCTGCGGCATCGGGTTCGGGGAGCGAGTTGCCCGGCGTTACGGCTCCGGACATCCGCAGGGACGACCCGCGCCCCGAGGAGTCACTCAGGTCCGCGAAGTGCCAGACCACGACCGCGTCATCGAAGGTCGCGCTAGGGGCCAGCAGAGCACTCGCCGCGAGGGATAGAAGCATCGTGAGCCGCCTCTCAGTTGGGTAGAAGCACTTCCACAGGCTCGGCGGCCACCCGGTGGCGCGAGATCTCTCGCCCCCCCGCCACTACCGTCAGCCAGACATAGGGGGCGGTCCGCTCCACTACCAGGTCGAAGCTCGTGCCGAAAGCCTGTATGTCGCGCAGCGCCATCTGGTCCCATGCCTCGGGTAGCCGCGGCAGGCAGCGAAAGCTGCGCAGGCCCGTTGGCTCCACCCCGAACAGCCCCTCGGTGTAGACCCGGCAGTAGAGCGCGCTCTCCGCGGATAGGTGCCGCTGGTTCCCCTCGGGCCAAGCCTCCACGGGGTAGGGCACGTGGTCACCCAGCAGCCGGCGGCGGCTGTAGGCGGTCAGATACGGGAGGGCGCGCTCCGTGGCCCCGGCGGCGAAGGCGCCTCGCAGTCCGTACAGGGTGGCTCGGTCCCAGAACGTCTCCGCACCCGCTTGAGTCGCCAACCCGTCCGGGGTCCACAGGCGCGGTGAAAAGAGAGCATCGAGGGTTCCGCTCGTGCGCTCCAGGATGCCCATGGTGAGCGGCACACAGATCCACGCCCGCAGCACGTCGTTGCCCTCGTAGTAGCGGTAGGTGTCGAAACCCTCGACCCGTGCCCCGAAGAAGCCCTCTATGTTGGTCCGGAGCACATCCGCCCAGGCGTCGTAGGCTTCCGCGGCTCCATCGTGGCCAAGCGCCCGACCCAAGCTCGCAGC
>JALHDK010000544.1 GCA_022838965.1 Actinomycetales bacterium
CATGATAGGAGGGCTCGCCTCCATCGGGTCGCGGTGGCGTCACCCGGGCCACGACCGACCAGACGGTGCGGTCACCCTTGCGCGACACGCCGGCCCGATCTAGACCGACGCCCAGCCCCACCTGCGACCCGTCGGCGGTCCACGTCGCGCGGAGTGCGTCCCACTCGCGACGGTTCCGGGGAGAGCGGTATGGCGCGGCGGCGTTGGTCACGTCCGACGCGGCGAATAGTCGCACACCAGACGCGCCCCAGGAGTTCTCCCACATGTAGCTATACTCAGCCGGCAGGCCTTCGAGCTTGGCCTCCTTCGCGCGGCGTCGCGCCCAGGGCGTCGATAGCTCGGTGCGATAGTCGAAGTACACATGGGCGGCCTTGCGCTCGTTGTATAGCCGCCATAGCGGGTTGGAGTCGCTCGGTGACCCGGCCTGCGACGCGATCAGCACCTGCGCGCCCGTTGCCTCCGTCTGAGCCGACGCGAAGGCGAATGGCTTGGTGGACTCCGCCGCGTGGAGCTCGTCGGACGCGAGACAGGTGAAGCCTATGCCCTGAATGGTGCGCTCGTTGCAGGCATAGCACTCCAGCACGTTGTCGAGCGCTCGCACCGTCAGGCGGCGCGTCTGTATGTCATCGTCGCTGACGAAGGCCGAGAGCGCGGGCGAGTGCCGGAACAGCGCCGCGACGTGATCGAAGATATTCGACGCGGCCTGCCGCTCACTGTTTGCTAGAACGCCGATGCGCTCGCCCTCGCGCGTCACGAGGCGATGTGCAACGATCAGTGCGACACATAAACTCTTGCCTTCGCGCTTCGGCCATGATGCGACTGCGACGCGGTGCCTTAGCGCCCCGGACCTGTCGCACTTCGTCGCGGTGGCTAACCATGTGCGCTGATGGGGCTGTAGGGTCAGCGGCCCTATCTCCCCGGAGTCGGGGCGACGCACCCAGCAAGCCTCCTGTGCGAAGGCCACGACGTCACCTCGCCATCGGCGGATCATGTCAGCCGTCGGCACGGTGTGGCGGGTCATTCCGCGTCACCGTCCTGGGCGTC
>JALHDK010000545.1 GCA_022838965.1 Actinomycetales bacterium
AAAGTCGGAGACCGGCATGACCTGCCCATCTGCGGTGGCGATGTGGTGCGCATCAACGGCCCTGTCGCACTCACCCTGGCGGTACTGGGAGAGGTCGATGGCGAGCCAGTGCTCCGATCCGGCGGCCGACCGGGAGACCTCATCGCTGTAACGGGCGACCTCGGGGCGTCGCGGGCGTGCCTCCGCGGGGTGCACGATGGCTCGGAGTCGAGAGTCGCGCTCTTGCGGCGCGGTCTGTGGCCGATGCCGCGCCTCGAGTGGGGGCAAGCCCTCCGCGGCTCCGCTTCCGCGATGATGGACCTGTCCGACGGTCTGGCGACGGATCTCCCACGACTGGCACAGGCGAGTGGGGTGGGAGTCGTGGTGCGGGAGGCTAACCTGCCTGTCAGCGACGCCCTCGTTACGGTCTGCGGAAGCCGCGAGGCGGCACAGAGGGAGGCGCTGATAGGCGGCGAGGACTACGAGCTGCTCGTCACCTTACCCAAGGGCTCCCCCCTCCCAGAGGTACCCCTCAGCGTCATCGGAGAGCTGACGGCAGCCCCCTCGCAGATGGAGTTCGTCGGCGCCAATGGCGAGCACAGGCCCCTCAGCGAGGCCGGCGGGTGGAGCCATTTCGGGTCGGCAAGCTAGCCATCGACGGACAGAGGAGCCGCCATCCAGTCCACGGCCGCAACACGGTTGCCCGCTTCCACCTCGATCGCCGATCGTGGCCCGAGTCGGTGGCGAGTAATGAGCGTCCGCGTCCCGCCGATGCAGACGTCGATGATGTCGCGGCAGAGGACGACCGTCACGTCGGTGGCCCGGTCGAGACCCTCTACCAAGTCAATCTGGGCAAGGACCTCGCCACCCTCGCTAACCCCCACAGAGCGCGACCCGGAGTCAAGGCGTAGGGAGAGTACGGGCTCACCTGGGACGTTCCCTAGGAACCGAATGGCCGTGACCGCCCCATCGGGCGCGGGTTCGAGGCGTGCGGTGAGGTAGACGCCCTGCTCGGCCTCCGGCAAGCGGCCGTCGATCGGCCGCAGCGCTTCCTCCGAGGGCATC
>JALHDK010000546.1 GCA_022838965.1 Actinomycetales bacterium
AAGACCCCATCGGCCGAACCCCTCGCTCGAACCCCGCGAGCTATGTGGGGGTGCTGACCCCCATCCGCGAGGCCTTCGCCATGCTCCCCGACTCCAAGCTCCGCGGCTACAAGCCGGGCCGCTTCAGCTTCAACGTCGCCGGTGGCCGCTGCGAGGCGTGCAAGGGCGACGGGGTCAACCAGATCGAGATGCTCTTCCTGCCCGACGTCTACGTCACATGCGAGCAGTGTGGCGGCAAGCGCTTCAATCGGGAGACCCTCACCGTCCGGTTCAAGGGCAAGAGCATCGCCGATGTGCTGGAGATGACCGTCGATGAGGCCGTCGAGCTGTTCGCGAACATGCCCCGCATCCACCGGATGCTGAAGGTCCTCCAGGACGTGGGCCTCGGCTACATTCAGCTCGGCCAGTCGGCCACCACCCTCTCGGGCGGCGAGGCCCAGCGCATCAAGCTCGCCAAGGAGCTATCCAAGCGATCCACCGGCACCACCCTCTACATCCTCGACGAGCCCACCACGGGTCTCCACTTCGCCGATGTAGAGAAGCTCCTCGGCGTGCTGGACCGGCTGGTGGAGGCGGGGAACTCCATCGTCGTCATCGAGCACAACATGGACGTCATCCAGTGCGCCGACTGGATCATCGACCTCGGCCCCGAGGGCGGCGCCGCGGGCGGCGAGCTCATCGCGTGCGGGTCACCCGAGGATGTCATGGACGCCCCGGGCAGCGCCACAGGGGAGATGCTCCGGAAGGCCTTCGAGTGGCGATCGGCGTCGCCGGCAGGTCGAATGGCGGCGGGAGCGAAGTAAGGGCTCCCCGTAGTACCGCCGGGTCCCCAACGGCCACCAGTCTGGGCACGGCCCTGCGCGCTGTCTGCGCGGGCCTCGGCTAGTGTCGAGCGTGGAGGGCTCCCATGACCGTCCGTGGCGTCATATTCGATCTCGACGGTGTGTTGTGGCGCGGCCGCCTCCCCATCGAGGGGGCGGCGGAGACTCTCGCGACCCTCCGGCGCGAGGGTTTCCGCGTCGCCTTCTGCACGAACA
>JALHDK010000547.1 GCA_022838965.1 Actinomycetales bacterium
GCAGCGCCAGCCCGAGCTTGAGGATGTCGTCCCCGTTGATTGGCATGCCAACTATTATCGCGCGCTGTCCCCACGTGGCAAGGGGGGTCTGTCCCTTGCGAGGGTTTCTGCACCCTCGCAAGGGTTCTGCGTGCCGCCTGAGCAGAACCCGCGGTCCGGGAGAACGTACCGCAATTGTCTCGATTGCGTCCGGTCCGAGCGCAAGCCGGAGCCCCGTTCGGACGGGCATACGCTACAGCAGAGCAGAGCGGGCGAGACGCGCCCGCTTCCGAGCGGCACGGTCCGGGAGAGCGGGCGGGCTGCTACTCGACGGTGACCTCGGTGAGGATGAGGACGTCGGCGGGGCTGCCGGCAAGGCGCACGCGCTCGAAGGTCTGGGCGTCGTAGAGGCCGATGCCGATGGGGTAGGCGCCCGGGGCTGTGCCGGCCGGGATTGGGACGCTGTGCCCGTCGCGCAGTACTTCTTCGGGCAGCCAGCCGGTGGTGGGGCACGTGCCCGCGCAGGGGACGCCGTCGTGCTGTGCCACGATGGCCGACCGCGCCGCGTCGGCGTAGACGTGCACGAAGACGGTAAGGTCCCGCGCGAGCGGCGCCGCCGTCTGCCAGGTGAGCGTGAGCTCGAGCGCCTCGCCGGCCCGCAGCCCGCCGTCGGGGCTCTCCAGGTCGTAACCCAGCAGGCGGATGCCTCCCTCGAACGTGGCGTCGCTCGCGGCCTGCACCGCCGGCAGGTCAAAGACGTGCGGGCGTCCGGCGATGCGCAGCGGTTGGCAGAGGACGGGTTGGGTCGCCACCGTGCCGTCGGGCAGGGTCCACGCCAGCGCTATCGTTAGCGCGTAGTCCCCGTTGGGCAGCGCCGGGTCGACCGGCGTGCGGGTGAAGGCGCGCACTTGCTCGCCCGCGGCCCACGCGCTCGTGGGGTAGCCTGCCACAAGCGGCTGATGATCGGTCAGGGCGGACGCTGTGCCGCCCGACGCCAGGCCGCTCAACTCGCCGCCACCTGGCTCCCCGCCATCCTCTTCCGCACCCCCCGACTCCA
>JALHDK010000548.1 GCA_022838965.1 Actinomycetales bacterium
ATGGCCTAGGGATGCCGAATCTCTAGCGCCCCGGTACTGATTCTGCCCTTGCGCTCCTTACGCGGAGGAGCCGGCAGGCCGTTCACGGAAACGTTCACCACTGCAAGGGGAGGAGTGAGTCCCGTGACACCACCTGAGAACCCCCGCCAGCCCGAGGACAGCGCGTCCAAGGAGGTGCGCGACCTGGGGGGGGGAGCGGCCGGCTCCCTGGATGATGCCTTCGCTGCCTTCGGCGCCGCCGCGCCCAAACCCAAGACTAAGACGGACGAGGCCAAGTCCCTGGACGTGGACGACTCGCTCTCATTCGAGGACGCCGTTCAACAGGCGGCCGCGGAGGGTCTTGGCCGCGTCGACGCCGGCGTCTCCGAGGAGCAGGACTCGCCCCTACTCGACGCTGACCTCGACCGCATCGAGGGCCATGCTGCCCGCGAGGGCGCCATGCGAGGCAGGGAGGACATGTTCGCGGCCACCGACGCCGACGTCCGCGCACGACAGGAGGCCGCGGCCACGAGGGAGCTCGCGGAGTCGGCGTACGACGAGTCGGTTATGGGCGGCGTGTACGTCGGGGCCTTCGCCGGAGCCCTCATCGGGCTTCTCCTGTACAAGTTCGACTTCGCGGGTCGCGCCATGACGGTGGCCGCGGTAGCGGTGGGGCTGGCCCTCGTCGGAGCCCTGTGCGGCTACGGCCTCGGTAGTCTTATCGGACGGGGCGCCCGGGCGGCCGTCAGCTCGCACCGAGGGTCCTCGGTAATGCTGTCGCTCGGCATCGTGCTCCTCGCCGCCCCGCTTATCACCCTGGCAGTGGCCCTGATCGTGGGGCTCTTCAAGATGCAGATCTTCATCGGCATCGGCGCGGTGTTGCTTATCGCCTTCGGTAGCTTCGTGTATGTCTACCAGGACGCATCGTACCGTGGCATGGGATCGGGCGCCGCGGTCAGTTGGGGGCTCCTCTGCGCCGTCTGCCCTCCCCTGATGGGGATGCACGCGGCCCGCCGGCCCAAAGGTGAGATGGTGGACTGCTCCAGCTGCGATA
>JALHDK010000549.1 GCA_022838965.1 Actinomycetales bacterium
CCTACCGCTACTCGGCGCGGAACTTCGTGAAGGTTCGGTTCACGGAGAAGCAGGGGAACACATACGGCGCCGACTGGAGCTACCGCGGCGACGATGACCGGTTCCGGTTCGACATCAACGCGAACTACCGGACGAAGACGGACTCCTTCACCGGCGCCTCGACACTCAACGCGCCCCTCCTCGGGGGCGACCTCTCGGCGAGCTACAGCCTGAGCCGCACCTCGGCCCTCATCGCGACGACATCGACCACGGAGAACCGCCGCATCGGGTACACCAACAGCGGCGACCGGTTCCAGCTCCGGCTGAACGCGAACCAGACCATCACGACGAGCACCCAGCGGCGAGAGAACATGAGCGCCGACGCGAGCATCCGCTACAGCTTCGGCGACAAGGACTCGCTCGACGCCTCGACCCGTTACACCTCCACGGACACCATCCTGCCCGGAGGCGATGGAAACGAGCTCGTGGCGAACGAGGAGCTCCTGACGACCATCGTCTACCAGAGCCGCCAGAAGGCGGTGGACTGGGAAGCGCGGGTGGAGATGCGGGATGACCCCGACGGGGATACCTACACCGGGGACGACAGCTTCGGATACGTGGAGCGGCTGCCCCAGGTGACGGCGCGGACCAACCTCCGTCGCCTGGGCGTGAACAGCCGTGCATGGACGACGAGCATGGAGGCCACGGCGGGGTGGATCCGCGAGGCGGCGACGGACACGGAGACGGCCCGCTACGCCCTGGACCTCAGCGCGAACCGGCGGGCCCTGACCTGGGGCGACACGGCGATGACCCTCTCCTCCAACTACCGGCAGCGCTGGTATGGGGATGGGACGGCCATCTACTCGGTGGGGGGCCGGGTCGGGCTGGAGTCCGACTGGTCCTCTCACTGGGCCTCCTCGGTGACCTACAACGTGGTGGATACCTCGGGATACTCGCCGTTCCGCTTCGATTACATGACCAATACGCACAACATCTCGGCCGCGGTCAACTGGACAAACCGACGGACGGGGAGCAACCAGCGGAGCCAGCTCA
>JALHDK010000550.1 GCA_022838965.1 Actinomycetales bacterium
GTCCGTGGCCGGGGGCATCATGATCCCTGATTCGGCGTCCGCGCAGGCATCGACAACCGCATCCACCGCCCCCGATCGAGATCGCTAAAGAGGAGTAGGGCCGCCGGCCTCAGGGGCGGGCGGATCCATCGGGGGCACGGGCCCGCCGGGGCTCGCCGCCAGAGTCGCATCGAGGACCCTCATCGCCTCGGCGAGGGTCCAGCGCACCTGCTGCATCGCCACCAGGTGGCCGCGGATGAGGATCGTCTTTTCCCTGGCGTGGATCCAGGTGAGGCTGCTGCCGAGGCCACCCGCGAAGCCGATGGCGGTCAGCTCGCCCCAAGGGATCCAGAAATCCATGCCCGTGCGATCTCGGTATCCGAAGCCGTCGGGCCGGAACTCGAAGTGGACGCTCTGCCGGGCCACGACATAGTCGATGAGGCCAGCGGCGACGAGGACCGGCACGAGGAAGCAGGCGCCGACGATGAACGAGAGGATGGCGGCGCCGCCCGAGAAGAGACTGACGATCAGCATGGCGGGCAGGGCCACGAGGAGGTGGCCGCCGTAGGTGCGGGCGAGGTCGTACTTGAGGGGCGGCACGGCGGGGATGGCGATCCGCACATCGAGGGGCTGGTCGTCGCGGATGGCCTGCACCCTGCGGACCGTCTCGGGCGCCAGGTCAACCTGTAGCAGCGGCAGACGCCGCCACAGATGGGCTACCAGGGTGGGCCAACGGTCCTGGGTGGCGCTCATGCGGATGCGCCGTATGACGCCGCCGACCTCGCAGTCGATGACGATGACGCCCTCGGCGCCGGTCCGCAGTCGGAAGGAAGCGACTCGCTGGATGTTCTCATAGGCGTAGGTGTGGGTGATGAGGGTGCTGCAATCGACCAGGCCCTTCTCGCCGAGTTCGAGGTACCGCCGCTTGAGCAGCGCCATGGCGGCCAGGCCGATGACGCACAGGGGCCCGAAGAACTGCCCGAACTGGGCGCCGCCCTGCTGGGCGAGGGGGGCATGGGAGGCGCCCAGGGCGGTGATGCCCAGCCACTTGCC
>JALHDK010000551.1 GCA_022838965.1 Actinomycetales bacterium
GCTGAAAACGCCGGTGTAGACGAAGAGGGTGGACGAGCGGACGGCGGTAGACAGCCCGACGCCGAGGAGGGCGGCTTTCTTCATCGTGCGCGTATCCTGGAAGGCGGGGGCGAGGATGGGGAGGATGAAGGTGGCGAGGAAAAGGCCGGTGGTCTCGAAGCCGATCCTGACGACCGCCGAACCGCTGCCCAGCCAGGGCATGACGTTGTGGATGTCGAACCGGTCGGCGAGGGCGATCAGGCCGATGAACAGCACGAACATGCCGGCGGGAAGGATGAGGCGGGCGGCGCGGGCGAGGGGCTCGACGCCGATATAGATGGCGACGGCTGCGGCCAGCCCGTACCAGCCCAGGGCGAGGGTGATGTCGATGGCGGGCAGGGCGGTGAGGAGGGTGTTCTCGGCGAACTGGCGGATTTGGAGGACGGCGGTGGTGAAGAAGCAGCCGGCGAGATAGATGGCGACCAGCCGGGCGGCGGTGATGCCGAGGAGGGCTTCGACGACGGCGTGGAGGTCGCCGGGGATGCGGGCCATGACGCGGAAGAGGATGAACAGCGCGCCCAAGAGGCCGGGGCCGGTGACAAGCGGCGTGAGCCAGGCGGCCGTGGCGGCCTTTTCGAGGACAAGCGACCAAATAGACAGGAAGACGGGGGTGATGCCGACGGCGAAGGCGAGCACCGCCCCTTCGGCGACGCCCATGGCACCGGGTTTATGGCTCATCGCCCGTCCCCCCCTCCCCCACCCTCGGGATCGGCTTTGGTCCACTCACGGCTAACGGACGACTGACGGCGTTGGTCGAGAACATTCAGGGCGTCGGGACGAAACTCCTGCCCGAAGACCGGACCGCGGACGATGGTGTCGCCGCCGGGTTTTGCGGGGGTGAGCGACGCCAGGAAGGGCACGCCGAAGGATTTGAGCGCACAGGTCAGGAGGGCGATGACGAAGATGAGGCCAGCGACGCCGACGAGCCCGAGCGCGGCGGCGGCGATTAGGAAGACGAACCGGGTCTGGCGCACAACCATGCCTACGCGGTGGCGGTGACGACGGCCTGGCCGAGGATGATGCCGCCGACGATGCCGGTGGCCTCGCCGAGGACGCCGGGCACCCGCGTGGATGCCTCGCGGACGAACTCGAGGGAGAATTCCATCAGCAGCACCTCGACGATGGCCGGAAAGGGTATGCGCTCGCGGGCGCCGGCGATGGCGAGCAGGAGGTCGGTGGGCAGCGCCTCGTAATGGTAGTAGACGATGGCGACGTACACGGACGGCAGGAGGACGGCGAGGATGGCGGCGGCGAGGCGGAGGAGGCGCATGAAGGTGCCTACCGGCGGCTTGAGGGCGAAGTCATCGGGGGAATGGATGAGGGTGAAGAAGGTGGCGGGCACGACCAGGGCGAAGGGGTCGCCGTCGAGGAGGAGGGCGACGCGGCCTTCGGCGAGGTGGGCGGTGACCCGCTCAGGCTTCTCGGTGGAGA
>JALHDK010000552.1 GCA_022838965.1 Actinomycetales bacterium
GGACTCCGGCTGCAGGGCAAAGAGCTGGGGGCTCGTCGCGCACACAACCTTCACGTTCAGCCCGCGCGCGTCGAGCTCGGGTAGCACCGCGAGCGTCGAGACCATGGCACTCGTTCCCTGCACGATCACGGTGCCGCCGCGCGGCTCGCCTTCGCGATAGTCGCGCACGACGTAGGCTCCACGCGCCGCCTCGAAGTGTGACGGGATACCCAGGGCCTCGCGATCCGGTATCGCGATGGGCGGCCGCGTCAGGTGCAGCGCCACGATCGGCGCGTCCTGCGCCAGCCCCGCCGCGATCATCACCGGCACCTCGTTGTGCTCCCACGGGTGCAGGTTGATGACCTGGCCCTCGGGGAAGAGCTCCGTCACCCCTGGCGCGAAGACGCCGAAGTGCGTGCGGCTATCGTCTGCCGTCTCGGGGCCGGAGTGGCCCGCGATCCACAGGACCTTCCCCGTGCGCCATTGGCAGTCCTGCGCCAGCTGGCTGAACAGCCGCATCATGCCGTACTTGAGGTAGGAGAACGACCCATAGGTCGACATCGCGCCCCAGAAACCGTCGAAGGCCGCGTCGGGGTCGCCCGACAGGTTCACCGCGGCGAGCCCCGCCATGATCCCCGCGTTGGTGAACTCGGTGATCTCCTGGGGGAGGAGCACGCCCTCGTGGTTGGTCGCCCGGTCGTACCAGCCGTAGCCCTTCACCTCACCATAATCCAGCGCGAAGCCATTTACCTGCGTCGAGGCGGCAAGGTCCGCCGAGGCCGCCAGGAAGATCGGACGTCCGTACTCCTTGCGCCCGAACGCGTTGGCCCAGGCGCCCCACCGGGCCAGCCCCGTGCGATTGGCCACGACCGTGCCGGGCTTCACGAACAGGTCCTCCGGGTAGCAGCGGTAATCGAGAAGCCGGGGGTCCGCGAACGGGTTGCCCCAACGGCCCAGCCGGTAGGAGGGAATCTCCTCCGGGACGCTCTCGCCGACCTCCACGAGCCGGTCCGCCGTCGCCGAACTGGATCCGCTGACCGAGGGTGACG
>JALHDK010000553.1 GCA_022838965.1 Actinomycetales bacterium
CAGGCGGCGCTGGCGGTCGCGGTCTCCGTGGCAGAACGCGCCACGCCGCTCGGGACGCCCCGCTTCTGGCAGGAGCTCGAAGGGGAGCTGCAGCGCGACTTCGGTCTCACTCGCTGTGAGACCCGGGTCGCGATCCGCTTCGCCCAGGGCTCCCCGATCCCCCGGATCGCGCACGATCTGGGCGTCACGGTCGAAACGGTCCGCTCCCATCTGAAGCAGATCTATCGGAAGCTCGGCGCCACGCGGCAGGCCGAGCTGGTCCACCTGCTGCTCACGAAGGGCCGCGCCGGCCCCGTTCCGACCGGCTGCGACTGAGCCGGAGCGGGGTGGCGCGCGCCTCCCCGCGCGGCCGGCGGGCGGGCGCTCCGCGTGCGGGGTCGCTGGGGCAATTGCTCTCACCCATTTGGGGGATGCCGGATCGCCGGTGCCGTGACCAGACTACAGCGCAACCATCCGTCTGGAGGAGCCATGAGAATCAGGGATTCTGGTATCGGTGTCGGCGGTCCCGGCGGCCGCGCGGTCTGCTGCCTCTTCGCCGTCCTCCTGCTGCTGGCCACGGGCGCCGTCCGGGGCGATCAGAGGGGGTGGCTGGAGTTGGTCTCGCACTCCCACACGTTCATGTTCGCTCCGGGCAATGCAGCGTCCTATCCCGTCGCGATCAGCGCGAATGGCCGGTATGTGGCGTTCTATTCCTATGCAACGGACCTGATCGACGGCGGGAGCGACACGAACGGAACGGCGGACGCCTTCCTGTGGGACGGAGACACGAGGACGGTGACGTTGATCTCGCACCAAGCTGGTAGCGCCACGACAACCGGGAACAGTGGCTCATATCCCGTCGCGATGAGCTGGGACGGCCGGTACGTGGCGTTTGGATCCCAAGCAACCGACCTCATTGCCGGTGGGACCGACACGAACGGAAGTCCGGACGCTTTCCTGTGGGACCGAGTGACGGGAGAGGTGAGCCTGATCTCGCATACTGCGTCCTCTTCCAAGGTGGCGGCGAATGGGTACTCCATGCCCACA
>JALHDK010000554.1 GCA_022838965.1 Actinomycetales bacterium
AAGGCGGTGGAGGGAACCGGCGCTGCCGGGTCGCGGGTGATGCCGGTGGCCGGCGCGGTGGCGGTCGTCTCCGCCGGAGGGGTGGACGACGCGGCGGGTGAGGCGGCCGGCGTGGCGGGGGCGCCGTCGTCGGCCGAACCGCAGGCAGCGAGGGCGAGAGCAGCCGTCAGGGCGCCCGCGAGCGCGGCGGCGCGGACGCCGGATCGGTGGGAAGCGCGTCCGGGGCGGCTCCGGGGACGGGGGGACGGGACGGTGCGGGCGCTCATGGTGTGTTCCTACCACGGGATGCCTCGGGAGCGAGGAGCAGCGGATGCGCCGCCCAGTGCTCACAGGCCCCGGCGCCGGCCCGGCAGCAAGGCGCTAGCGTGACCTCGTGGACGAGCTCCTGGTGGAACGGGTGCTGCTCGCCGTCGAGCAGATCCCGGCGGGGAGGGTGGCGGCGTACGGCGTGATCGCGCGGCTCGTGGGGGCGGGTCCGCGGCAGGTCGGGCGGATCATGCGCGAGTACGGCGCGTTCGTGCCGTGGTGGCGGGTGACATCCGCAGCCGGAGACCTGCCCCCGACCCTCCTCGCCACCGCCCGGCCGCACTGGGACGCGGAGGGCATCGCCGTGAAGCCCAATGGGCGGGGCTGCAGCTACGCGCACCACGCGGTCGACGAGAACGAGCTCGTTGCCGCCGTCCACGCCGCCCTCGCAGCGCTTCCGAGTGACTGAGAAGCCCGAGGCGCCTCACCCCCCCGCCGAGAACGGAGCCTCCGGACACGTTGGGCGGCATGTCTTCAGGCCTCCCAACCGAACCGGAGCCTCCGTTTGCGAGAGGCGCGGTGAACGGAGGCTCCGCACCCGCGCTTCCAAACAAACCCGTGCAAACGTATCTTTGCAGCGCTATCTTTGCACCATGCAGCCGCTCCGTGACGCGATCCCCGCCACCACCGACATGTTCAAGGCGATGGCCCACCCGCTGCGCATCCGGATCCTCGAGCTCATCGGCTCCACCCCGATGACCGCCTCGATGCTGGCCGAG
>JALHDK010000555.1 GCA_022838965.1 Actinomycetales bacterium
GTCCGCCCCGCCTGCACCTACCGTCATGACGTGGAGATCTCCGTGACCGTGGCGGACCCGGACCACCCCATCACCCGTGGCGTCACCGACTTTACCATCGTGGATGAGGTCTACGGCGGCTTCTACGCGTCCCCCGACGCGCATGTCCTGCTGACGACGGACCACCCGGAGAGCGGTCGCCAACTCGCGTGGACGACTCAGTTCGGCGAGGGCCGAGTCGCGTACCTGCAACTCGGGCACGGCCGTGAGGCGTACGAGCATCCGAGCTACCGGACGCTCGTCAGCAACGCCATCCACTGGGCGGCCCGGACGGCGGAGTAGCCCGCCGAGCGTTACGCCTCCCAGCGCGCGATGCGATCTATCAGCGCCTCGGCTTCCTCGACCGAGCCGGCCCCTGTGCAGAAGTAGAAGCCCTCGGGCTCGAACTCCTGGATGACCTGCCGGATCACGTCCCAGCCTCCGCTGAGGTGTATCCCCTTGCCTGCGGCGCGGGTGCGGCGCATGACATCCAGCCACGCCTCATCAAGCGCGTCGCCCGCTCCGATCGTGGGCTGGATCGCGTGGAGCTCCGGGATCTCTAGCAGCATGTCCAGGTGCTTGATCGCGTTGCGCCCATCGAGATGGTAGACACTGCGGTCCGCCAGACGGCACTCCTCGACGGTGATCTCTAAGAAGAACTCGCGCATCATGGCCGGTGAGACCATGCAGGAGAAGTCGTTGCTCGGGATGTGCACCCGGCCGGCCCCCGTCACGGGAAGCCACGAGAACACGGGATGGCCCGCCGCCTCCAGCCTTGTGGCGAGCCGATCGAAGATCCCAGCGAAGGGGGCTTGCACGCGCCGCAGGAGCTCCTTCGCCTGTTCGGGCGCTTCCATCAGGTCGATGCACAGTTGCTGCGGGTCGCGGAAGGCGCAGGCGCCATCGGCGCCGGGGTGGATGTCCGTGTAGCCCACGAAGTACCTCCCCGCGGCTCGCTCCAGCCCCGCGTCGGTCATCTCCCCGATCTTGAGCCAATACTCGTTC
>JALHDK010000556.1 GCA_022838965.1 Actinomycetales bacterium
CATCGGCACCACGGTGCAGCCCAGCCGCTCGCCTCCATAGTGGAGACCCAGACCGCCGGTGAAGAGCCCGTAGCCGTACGCGATCTGTAGCACATCGTGGCTCGTCCCGCCCGCGCAACCGAGCGTCCGCGCCATCACCTCGGCCCATATGCCCACGTCCTCGCGGGTGTAGCCCACCAGGGTCGGCCGGCCGCGTGTTCCCGAGGAGCCGTGGATGCGTACGACCTCTTCCGGCGGGACGGCGAAGAGGCCATTCGGGTAGGTATCCAGGAAATCGGTCTTGACGGTGAACGGCAGGCTTCTCAGGTCATCTATCGAGGTCAGGTCGCACGGATCGACGCCGGACTCCCGCAGCCGATCCCGGTAGAGCGGGACCGATACGGCCACGCGCGCTACCGTCTCGCGAAGCCGCCGAAGCTGCAGCCCGCGCCTCTCCTCGACATCCATGCACTCGTGGTGTGGATCCCAGATCACCTTGTCATCACCCGGTAAGTAGGTTCGCCGCCGTGCGCCGCGCCAGGTCCTGCCCAGCCTCGAACAAGCGCCGGTTGACATCGAGGTCCACGCCTCGAGCGGCAGGTTCAAGCACACGCTGAGGGCCCCGAGCAGCACTGTATTCGCCGCCCGAGGGGCCCCCTCCGCCGTCGCGATCTCCGTCGCGCACAGGATACACCCTCGCTCCGCCAGGGGACCCGCTGGATCGGCGGGGTAGGAGGGGCCGCCGAGGATCACTGAGGTGGGCGGCACGCGGCGGTCATCGACGATAGCGCGCCCCGTCGGCGCGAGCATCCAGAGCCACCGCAGCCCCTCGAGCATCTCCAGCGCCACCAGCCACGTCGCGGCGCCGTCGGGGATCATCGGCGAGTAGATGGCCCCGCTGTCGGAGATCCGCACATGGCTCACCACGCTGCCCCCGCGCTGAGACATGCCGTGGACCTCCGCCTTCTTCACCTGGTAGCCCCCCGCCAGCGCTGCATGGGCCACCAGGTCGCCAGCGGTGACCACGCCTTGCCCACCGATGCCGGCGATGAGGATGTCATCAGCCACCAGCCTCGCCCCCCTCCCTCTGACTGATCGCGCCCACGGGGCAGGTCTTCGCGCACAGGCCACAGCCAGTGCAGAGGGCCTCATCGATGGCCGGCTTGCCGTCCGAGTCCCCTGGGACGGAAATGGCCGGACAACCCAGCCGCAAGCACTCATTGCACGCGATGCACTCTTCTGGGTCGACGGTGTAGGGCGCGGCCAGGGCTCCGTACCGGAGAGGGCATGGACCCGTCACGACCACGAGGGAGGGCCCCTCGAAGGCGATCGCGCGGGCCAGGGCCTCGTCGATACCTGCATGATCGCCCACAGCGGCCTCGTGCACGGACTCGACTCCCATGGCGCGAGCCACGGCCGCGAAGTCGAAGGGGGCACTCGCCTCGCCCGACAGGGTCAACCCCGTGCCCGGATGGTCCTGGCCGCCCGTCATCGCCGTGCTACGGTTGTCCAGCACGAGAACGGTCATGTTGCTGTGGTTGTAGATGGCGTTCAGGAGCGCGGGCAGCCC
>JALHDK010000557.1 GCA_022838965.1 Actinomycetales bacterium
TGGTTCAACAATATGAACAAGGCTTAAAATAATAATTATTAAATAGGGCTGTTGCAAAATGCAACAGTCTTTGTATTTATATTGGAATATTAAATATTCTTCTATTCTTTTAAGTTAAAAACTTAAAAAGTGTGTTGCAAAAAATGATTTAACAAAATCATTTTGCAACACACTCTTATATATTATTTTCCTTTCACTAATTTACTTAAATCCATAATTAATGACGATACAATCGCTAGTAAAATACATATACCAAACTGATATAGTCCAAAACTATTAGGAATATTAAATATATCTCTTAATCCTGGAATAAGAACTAAACAATAAAGACATAAGCAAATTATTATAGCTCCAATTACATATAAATTTTTAAACAGCCCTAATTTAAGTACTGTAATTCTATTAGATCTAGCTGGTAATGTTTGAAAAATTCTAGCTAAAGTTACTGTAGAAAAAGCCATTGCTGACCCCAACACTGCCGAATTTCTATTTCCAATAAATTGAGCCAATATTACTACAACTCCAATTATTATTCCTCTAAATAATATTGCTTGCCAGCTACCACCTGCCAATATTCCTTCTTTTATGTCTCTAGGTTCATTATCCATAATATTCTTTTCAGCTGGTTCTAATCCTAATGCTATAGCAGGCAATGAATCATTAATTAAATTTATAAATAATAATTGTAATGCTGTAAATGGATTAGCCCAATTTACGAGTACTGCAAATATTATTGCAATAATTGCACCAAGATTTCCTGCAAATAAATAGGTAATAGCCTTCTTTATATTGCCGTATACTGTTCTTCCTACTTCAATTGCTCCAACTATTGTAGCAAAATTATCGTCTGTTAATATCATAGCTGCAGCATCTTTTGCAACATCAGTTCCACTACCCATTCCAATACCAATATCAGCTTGTTTTAAAGCTGGAGCATCATTAACACCATCGCCTGTCATAGCAGTTATTTTACCTTTCTTTTGCCATGCCTTTACGATACGAATTTTATTTTCTGGAGAAAC
>JALHDK010000558.1:0-735 GCA_022838965.1 Actinomycetales bacterium
GCGTCACCCTTTCCGGTGTGAGGCGAGATCTCCCCAGGTAAGACTCCGACCCTTCGCCGCGCGACCGCCGGGTCTACGTCGCCTGAGCCTTGGCCATCGGAGCTTCGCGGTCTCTTGCCCGCTCGCCCCGCTCGGCGCCGCCTCGTACCCGGTTTCTGTCCGTCGGCCCGCGACTTCGCTCCCCGCTGCTTTCCCACGGTCGGTCGCCCTCCCGCAGTTGCGGCTCGCTTCGATCACGATGGCCTGCTCTCGGGAGGACTCACACCTCCAAGGTCGGAGTCATGCTGGGCACACCAGACAGAACGGGCCGGGGGTCGCCCCCCGGCCCGTCGTCAGAACGCCTCTGCTGCTGCGCTCAGCGGCTCATGCGCGCCGCCGCCGGAGCGTGCCGAGACCGAGACCCGCCAGCAGCAGACCGAGCAGCGCCCCGCCCGCCGGACCGAGCGTCGGGATCTCGAGCACCGAGGGACCCGGGCCCGACTCCGGACGGAAGTTCGCGATCACCTCGCAGTCCGCCGTGATCGCCCCCGTCGTGTAGACGTTGCCCGCGAGCGTGCCCGCCGGGCAGGTGCCGCCCACGCCGTCGATCTCGTAGCCGGTATCCGGCGTCAGCGTGAAGGTCGCGGTCGCCCCGTCGGCCACGATCTGCGACGGCGGCACGATCGTACCCGCAGGCGTCCCCACGCTCGCCGTCACCGTGTGCGTCACCGGCGCGGTGACGGTCAGGCTGACCGG
>JALHDK010000558.1:743-1764 GCA_022838965.1 Actinomycetales bacterium
ACCGGCACCACCACCAGATCCGTCCCGTTGCCCGGGCCCGCGTCGGGGTCGTTGCTCGTGATGCAGAGGTTGGCGCCGTAGGCGCCCGCTGCGAGGCCGGTCGAGTCGAAGGTCACCGTCACCGGCGTGCTCGCGCCCGCTGCGGTCGTCCCGCTCGCCGGGCTCACCGACAGCCACGGCACGTCCGCCGGGTTGCTGCAGACCGCGGTTCCTCCCGAGCCTCCGAAGTTGTCCACACGGTCCACACCGGCATAGCCGGCGATCCCGATCCCCGTCCCCTCCCGCGGCGGTGCCCCGGAGCAGACGTAGGTCTGCGGCGGCTGGGCGCCGCCATCGATGTTGGTGAACGAGATCGTCACGTCGTCACCGACCCGGCTCACCGCCATGTGCGCCGAAGTGAAAGGCGACGACAGGGCGAAGAAACCCAGGCCGAAGCTCGCACCGCTGTTGTTGTTGCCGGTGCAGCAGGCGGCATAGTCGAACTGCGTGTGGTGATCCTGGAGCTGCACCTTGATGAAGAGGTTGTTGGCGCCCGCACCGTAGTTCAGCAGCAGCGCCTGGTAGTCGAGATCGGTACCGAACACCGCCACGTCCATCTCCGCCTGATCGCCGGTGCCCGTGGCGCTGTTGAAGGTGGCGCGGCCCGAGCCGGTGCAGGTGGCGGCGTTGCTCACCACGTTGCAGGCGCCGTTGTGAACCGTCCAGTTGGGGCCGATCGGTCCGTCGGGACGGTTGAAATCGTCGAGCACGGCCCGGACGCTCTCGCCCGTGCTCACCGCGGCAGCGATCGCCGGGGCGAACGAGACCGGGGCGCTCGCCGGCGCCGCGAAGCCGTCACCCGGCGCCAGGGTCCGGTCCAGCGCCCGGCTCAGCGGCTGCACCGGAATCGCCGCCGGCTCCTCGGCGATACCCCAGACCAGATCGACGGCGCCGGTATTGCCCACGGTCAACGTCTGGCTGCTCGCCGTGTTCGGCGCCTGCGAGCTGCTCAGCGAAAGCGGGGCCACGTCGATGTTCGGAG
>JALHDK010000559.1 GCA_022838965.1 Actinomycetales bacterium
GAGCGCAACGGCGAGCGGGTGTCTCACTTGACCAGCGACCCCAGCTGTTCGTTGATCAGCTTCCGGGTGGTCTCGCTCAGCGAGTCGCTGCCGAAGCCGAAGAGGCGCGCCCGGGTGTTCGGGCCGCTGCGCCCGGTCGTCACCTGCCAGGCGGTGCGGCCGCTCGCCACCTCGACGAGGCGGAGCTGCAGCGTCACCTCCGGCGCCCGGATCGCTCCGGTGAGCCCTTCCGTGTAATCCACCACCGTGCCGAAGAAGAGCCCGTCGACGCCGAGCTCCCGGCCGATTCGCGTGAAGTCGGCCGGGGTCAGCGCTTCGGTGTTGACGAGCTGTTCGCGGGCCGCGAGCTGCGCGACCCGGCCGGGCTCGACGACCTCGACCGCGCCGAGCGCGAGCAGCTCGCCGAGAAAGATCCGCTGCACCTTCTCCGCATGGGCGGCGTCGCCGGTCAGCGTCACGAACGGCAGCACGGCGGCGGTCCGGATCGCGCCGAGGTTGGCCTGTGGTGCCTGGTAGCGGCTCGTCCCCTTCGAGGCGCACCCCGGCACGACGAGCAGGCTGAGCAGGAGAAGCAGAGTCGTGGGTTTCATGGCGTTTCGCATCCTCCCCGCACCGGTCAGAAGTTGAGGGAAAAGGTCGCCCGCAGAGACTGCTGGGTCTGCCCGAATCCCAGCACCGACGTCTCCATCAGGTAGTAGTGGCACCCCAGCACCGCCCGCTCGTTGAGCTGCCAGCGCGGCCCCACCTGGAGGCGCCGGGAGCGGCGATCGAGAGCCGGGTCGACATCCTCGTCGTAGCGCGCGTCGAGCCGCAGCGCGCCGCCGCGCCACGGCGACCAGAGCAGCCGGTAGCTCTGGAGCGGCGTCGAGCTGCCGCTCGTGCTCGCCCGGCCGAGCATCACGCCGGCGAGCAGCTGCGGCCCGGGCTGCCAGGTCAGGTCGGCCGTCCACCGGTCCTCGCGGTGATCGCGCGGCAGCGGCGGCCCCCCCGGACGGCCCGAGTACTGATCCTCCCGCACG
>JALHDK010000560.1 GCA_022838965.1 Actinomycetales bacterium
CCCGCCCCATGCGCGAGGAAGACACCCTCGAACCCGACAGCTACTACGCCGTCTCCAAGTGCGCTCAAACCATGCTCTGCCAGACCCTGGCGCGGCAGACGGGGCTCCCGGTCGTGACCCTGAGGCTCTTCAGCGTCTACGGTCCCTACGAGGAGCCCAGCAGACTGGTGCCGACCATTGTCCTGAGGGCGCTGAGGGCCGAGGCTCTGGAGATGGCGGCCCCCAACACGGCGAGAGACTTCGTGCACGTTGATGACGTGGTGGATGCCTACCTCCGTGTGGAGTCACTGATGGCTCACGCCGGTGAGGTGATCAACATCGGCACAGGCGTTCAGAACAGCCTGCAGGATGTGGTCGACGCGCTGGCGGACGCCATGGGGCGTCCCGTCGAGGCCCGCTGGGGCGAGATGGCCGCGCGGCCCTGGGACACGTCGACCTGGGTCGCCGATGTGAGCAAGGCGAATCGCCTACTGGGTTGGCGTCCCCGACTGGATCTGAGCAGCGGCATCGGCCACTGCATCGAGTGGTTCCGCGACCATGTGGACCTCTACGCCGATCGGGCGCGAGTCCGTTGCTAGTGCGCACCCTCTGCCCGCTCGGGGGATCCGCCGGGGCCGACGAGGAGCTCTATCCCGCGAGCTGTGACCCCGAGGCGCTAACGCCTGAGACCTTCCGCGCGCGGAGGGAGGCGGACCGGATCCACTACCGCATGGTCCGCAACCGCGAGACGGGCACCGTGCGAGCCGACCCCATTCTAGACGAGGATGCGACAGCGACGCTCTACGCGAGCAGCACCCGGGCCGACCCGGATCTCGCGCGGGATGCGGCCGCGACCTACGCGCGCTACGGCCCTCGCCTGCTGCCGCTGCTGCCGGACCGACGCGGGTTACTGGATGTAGGCAGCGGGGAGGGTCACTTCCTGGCGGCTGCGGCAGCCTGGGGGTTCGAGCGGTTGACGGGGGTGGAGCCGGCTCTTGAGGCCAGCCGGCGCCTCCCCACCGGGGCGCCGTACACCCTC
>JALHDK010000561.1 GCA_022838965.1 Actinomycetales bacterium
ACACCTTGGTGACCGCTCAAACCGACAACGCCGGCGACTTCTCCCTCCCGATGCTGCCCAGCGGCCAGCGCGTCATCAGCGCCGCCGCAGCCGGGTGCGCGACGGAGCATGCCTTGCTTACCCTCGGGTCCGACCGCGCCACCTGCGCATTCACCCTGCGGCCCCTCGGCGCCAGGTCCCCGACCCGGGGGCCCGCGATCGAGGTGGCGGGCATCAAGCCCACCGCCCAGGGCGTCGAGGTCTGGCTTCGCGCCTCCTCCCTGGACTCGCCCTGGGTCATCCAGTCCTGGGCGGGCGGCGAGGCGCTCTTGCCCGTCAACCGGGACGGCTCCGTGCGCGTCGTCATCGATTCCGCCTCCCAGCCGGGCTGCCTCTTCCGCGTCGTCACCGCCGGCGGCGTCGCGCGTACGGACGTCATCCGCGGCCCCGAGCCGGCGCCCATTCACGTCGTCGTGAGCGTCTCCACCAGCAGCCCCGCCGTTGTCCGCTCCATCCTCTACGACCCATCCTCCGGCCAGGTGCTCGCCGGGGCGACCGCGCCGGATACCGTGACCCTCCACGCGCCCGGCGTCTACGCCATTCGTGTCCAGTGCGTCAGCAACCAGGAGGCCGCGCCTGTCAGCGTGACGGTAGACATCCAGTCGGCATCGGCAGAACCTATCCAGCGTACCATCACCGACCTTTGGCCACTTCAGGGACTCGAGGGCGAGCCTGTCGGAGACGGCCGTACGTCCGTGGGCGATGTGGGCGTCCTCACTGTGGACGAGTGGGGTGGGGTGAGTCTGTCCGCGCCGCAGTGAGCGCGCTCGACCGGCCCACTCCGAAGGGAGAACGTCAGCCATGCGAGACTTGACTCGGAGGGACTTCATGAGGGGCGCCGCCGCGGCGGGCGCCACACTCGCGGCCGGCTTGCCGGCAGGAGCACAGGAGGGCGCTATGGACCGATCACACCCCGCCGATGCCCTCGGCTTCGGCACCGTCACCTACGACATCGCCAAGGGCCTGGACCTCGAGACCC
>JALHDK010000562.1 GCA_022838965.1 Actinomycetales bacterium
GGGGGCAGAGTCGGAGCCGCGTGCATGGACAGCACCTGGGTCGCTATCTCGCTGACCATGGGGTCACTGGACCTGGCGAGTTCCGTGAGCACCACCCGCGCCCGAGCCTGGTCCTCCATCACGCCGCGCTCCATCAGGTAGCGCGCGCAGCCCAGGCGCATGTGCTTGTTCCTGGAACCGAGCCCGACCCAGGCGTGCTCCAGCGCCTCCGTGAGGTGGGCGTCCAGATACTCTAGGGTGAAGTGGTACTGCGACTGGCCGCAGCCCGCCAGCCGCAACGCCACCCTCGTGTGATCGCCGGGCGACTGAAGCAGCGCCCGCATGACGTGCGGCGCGCCTCCGCCGTCCGCCAGGCAGTACGCCAGGGCGTCGTCCATGCACTCCCGTGGGATTCCGCCGAGGGCGTAGAGCGCGAACATCTCATCCGTCATCGGCGCGCCGATCTCCGGCGGACCGCGCCTCAGGATCTCCCTCAGGCGGGCGGGTGTGAGGGGCCATACACTGGCCATCGAGTTGCTCGTGGCCGGGCTCTCCGGCGGCGGCTGCGGGGCCGAGTCGGAGAGCAGTCCGATCCACCACAGGGCCATCTCGACCTCTGACCGCACCTTCGCGTCCTCGTGCTGGGCCAGCCGTCCAAGCGCCCCCATGGCTGGTCCGCAGCGGTCTCGCTGCTTCCCCAGCGCCCGGATCACCGCGACCAGATAGTCCCCTGTGGCGCCCTCGAGCATCGCGACGAGATCCGGCACCGAGTCCTCCGCGGCCACGGCCAGCACGCCGCCCGCCACCTCGCGCACTATCCCGTCGGGATGCGAGAGAAGCTCCAGGACTGCCTCCACGACCCCCTCCTCGCGCCCGGCCGCGATGAGGTTCAGCGCCGCCGCCAGCCGCTCGGCAGGATCGTCCGACCGGAGCCGAGGTACCGATTCGTCAGCCAGTTCCGGGTTACCGGCCAAGCCCGTCGGGTTCGACTGCAGGGCGGTGGCCGCTGCTGAGAGGTCCAGCTTTCGCCCGGTGGGC
>JALHDK010000130.1 GCA_022838965.1 Actinomycetales bacterium
CGACCACCTGTACGAGCCGACGTTCGTGCGCGACTTCCCGGTCGAGACCTCCCCCCTCACCCGGGCACACCGGTCCAAGCCCGGCCTGGTGGAGAAGTGGGACCTCTACGTGCGCGGCTTCGAGCTGGCCACCGCCTACTCCGAGCTCGTGGACCCGGTCATCCAGCGGGAGCGCTTCGAGGCCCAGGCCCTCGCCGCGGCCGCCGGCGACACCGAGGCCATGGTCTACGACGAGGACTTCCTGCAGGCCATGGAGTACGGCATGCCCCCCGCCGGCGGCATGGGCATGGGCATCGACCGCCTCCTCATGGCGCTCACCGGCTACGGCATCCGCGAGACCATCACCTTCCCCCTGGTCAAGCGCCACTGAGCCACGCGCGCCCGGCGCCGTTGCTGTCAGGGGATCTTGGTAGCGTGCACGGCATGACGCTTCCCGCCAATCCCTACCGTCCGGGCGCCGGGGTGTCCCCGCCCGTCCTGGCCGGGCGGGATGACATCCTCTCCCGCTTCGAGCGCGTCCTCGCCGAGGTAGCGGCGGACGAGGGGCAGCGTCCCTGGGTGCTGGCCGGCAGTCGCGGGGTGGGCAAGACGGTGTTGCTGCTCGAACTGCGCCAGCGCGCCGAGGATGCCGGCTGGGTCACCGCCCACGTCGAGGCGGGCCCGCCGGACTCCCTGGTCGCCGCCCTGACCCGTGCGCTGTACGTTCCGCTGCGCCGGGCGCTCGCCCGTGCGGGATCCGGCGCGGCCGGCAGCGGAGCCCTGCGACGCCTGCTCGCCGTCTTCTCGGCGCTGCGGGTGAGCGTCGACTCCGCGGGACGGCTGTCGCTCGGCGTCGACCTGGATCCCGACGCCGCCCCCGCGGTGCCGGGGGAGCACCTCGGCCTGCCCCTCCTGCTGCGCTCGCTCGGCGAGTGGGCGCGGGGGGAGGGCCGCGCGGCCCTGGTCACGATCGACGAACTGCACGCCGCGCCGCCCGCGGACCTGCAGGCCCTCAACAAGGCGCTGCACGCGCTGGGACAGGAGGACCTGCCGCCACCGGTCCACGTCGTCGCGGCAGGGCACCCCAGCCTCCCCGCCGCGCTCGCGCGGGCGAATCCGTACGCCGAGCGCCTGTACGTGTTCCACCAGCTGGGCCCGCTCGACGCCGCCGCGGCCGCCACAGCCCTGACGGCGCCCGCGGCGCACCTCGGGGTGCGGTGGGAGCCCGCCGCGCTGGCGCGGGCGGTGGGGGAGTCGTGGGGTGTGCCCTACTTCCTGCAGGCCGTCGGCAGCTTCGCGTGGCAGGTGCGGGAGAACGCCGTGATCACGCTTGCGGACGCTGAGGCGGCGATCGCGCTCGCGTTCGCCGAGGCCCAGGGCATGTACCTCGCCCGGTGGGAGGGCTCCACGCCAGCGCAGCAGGCCGTGATCACTGCCCTCGCGGCACTCGGCGGTGAGGCGCCCCTCGCCGAGGTGGCCGCCCGGCTCGGCCGGGGCGTCCGCAGCCTTTCCCGGGTGCGGGCCGATCTGCTGGCGCGCGGCGTCGTGGAGGACCGGGGTCCGGGCCGGCTGCGGTTCACTCTTCCGGGCTTCGCCGACTTCGTGGCCGCACGGAGCTGACGCGTGTCACCGGACGTCGTCGTCCACCCAGTCGAAGGTCCGGGTGACCGCCTTCCGCCACAGGCGGAAGCGGCGCTCACGCTCGGTGGACGCCATCGCCGGGTGCCAGCGGCGGTCCTCCGCCCAGTTCGCGACGACGTCGGCCTCCCCCTCCCAGAACCCCACCGCGATGCCGGCGGCGTAGGCCGCACCGAGGGCCGTGGTCTCCGCCACCCGGGGGCGCACCACGTCGACGCCGAGGATGTCCGCCTGGAACTGCATGAGGATCTCGTTCGCGATCATCCCCCCGTCCACCCGCAGCTCCTCCAGCATGACGCCGGAATCGGCATTCATCGCGTCCAGCACCTCGCGGGTCTGGAAGGCCGTGGCCTCCAGGGCGGCACGGGCGATGTGGCCGCGGTTCACGAAGCGGGTGAGCCCGACCAGGGCCCCGCGGGCGTCCGAGCGCCAGTGCGGTGCGAACAGCCCCGAGAACGCGGGGACGAAGTAGGCACCACCGCTGTCCTCCACGCTCGCGGCGAGTTCCTCGACCTCGGGCGCCGAGGCGATGATCCCCAGGTTGTCGCGCAGCCACTGCACCAGCGATCCGGTCACCGCGATGGATCCTTCCAGGGCGTACACGGCGGGCCGGTCGCCCAGGCGGTAGCACACGGTGGTGAGCAGGCCGTTGCGGGAGCGGACGGGGGTGGTCCCCGTGTTGACGAGCATGAAGTTGCCGGTGCCGTAGGTGTTCTTCGCCATGCCCGGCTGGAAGCAGGCCTGACCGACCGTGGCCGCCTGCTGGTCACCCAGGATCCCCGCGATCGGCACGCCGGTGAGAAGGCCGTGCTCGCGGCCGGCGCCGTACACCTCGGCCGAGGACCGGATCTCCGGCAGCATCGTCAGCGGGACGCCCATCTCGGCAGCGATGCCCGCATCCCACTGGAGGGTCCGCAGGTCCATCAGCATGGTCCGGGAGGCGTTGGTGACGTCCGTCACGTGGATCCCGCCCCGGGGTCCGCCCGTCATGTTCCACAGCAACCAGGTGTCCATGGTGCCGAAGAGCAGGTCCCCCGCCTCGGCGCGCTCCCGGGCGCCCGGCACCTCCCGCAGGATCCAGGCGAGCTTCGGGCCGGAGAAGTAGGTGGCCAGCGGCAGGCCGACCCGGTCGGCGTAGCGGTCCGCTCCGCCGGCGCCCGCGAGTTCTTCGCAGATGCGGTCCGTGCGGGTGTCCTGCCACACGATGGCGTTGGTGACCGGAACGCCGGTCACCCGGTCCCACACCACCGTGGTCTCGCGCTGGTTCGTGATGCCGACGGCCGCGATGTCCCGGGCGTTGAGCTCGGCCCGTGCCAGCGCCCGCGCCACGACCTGCCGCACGCTCCGCCAGATCTCGCTGGGGTCGTGTTCCACCCAACCCGGCCGCGGCAGGATCTGGCGGTGCTCGAGCTGGGCGCCCGCGACCACGCGTCCGCCGTGGTCGAAGATCATGGCGCGCGACGACGTCGTCCCCTGGTCGATCGCCAGGACGTGGGCGGCACCCATGTCAGCGGCCCGCCGAGATGGGGACGATCTCGGGGGCCCGCAGGCGGATGGCGGTGGCGGCGGCGTCGGAGTCCGCCCGCTCCGCCTCGTCGCGGGCCTCGGCCGCGAGGCGGTAGGACTCCAGCTCCCGTGCGCGCTGGAGGTCGCTCCACCCCAGCAGCGGAGCCATGATCCCGATGATCTCGGGCGCCGCGGCCAGCCCGCGGTCCCGTGTCTCGAACGCCAGGCGCACGCGGTGCCGGAGGACGTCCTCCAGGTGGAGGGCACCCTCGTGGGTCACGGCGTACGCCACCTCGGCGCGGAGGTAGGACGGTGCGGCGGCGAGCGGCTCGGCCAGCCCGCGATCCTCCTCCAGCAGGGCGAGGACCTCGTCCAGCGCCGAACCGTAGCGGCTCAGCAGGTGCTCCATCCGCGCCTCGGTCCAGCCGTACCGGGCGGCAATGCGCGGCGCCAGGCGTTCCAGCGCCGCGAGCCCGGTAGCTCCCACCAGCGGAGTGCGGTCCGTCACCGAGGGCAGGATCGCGGCGCGCGCGCCCAGCGCGAAGTCCACGGCGTCCTCCGCCATCACCCGGTAGGTGGTCAGCTTGCCACCCGCGATGGAGATGAGGCCGTCGGCCACCCGCGTGACCGTGTGCTCGCGGGAGATCTTCGCGGTGGCCGACCTGTCCTTCGTGCCGGGCTGCAGGAGGGGGCGCAGGCCGGCCCAGGTGCCGATGACGTCGTCGCGGGTGAGGTTGGAGGAGAGCACCGCGTTGGCGTGGTCGAGCAGGTAGTCGATGTCCTTGGCGGTCGCCACCGGGTGCACGAGGTCCTCCTCCCACGGGGTGTCCGTGGTGCCGATGAGCCAGAACTCGGGCCACGGCACGATGAACAGGACGGACTTCTCGGTGCGCAGGAACATCCCGGTGCTGCCCTGGATGCGTGACCTCGGCACGGCGATGTGCGCCCCCTTGGAGGCGAGGACCCGCAGGCCGGCCTCGGTCTCGGCCAGCGCCTGCGTCTTCTCGGTCCACGCGCCGGTGGCGTTGATGACCACCTCGGCGCGGATGGCGGCCTCGGTCCCGGTCTCCTGGTCGAGGACGAGGGCACCGGTGACCCGGCCCGCGCCGTCGCGCAGGAGGTCCACCACCTCGGTCCGCGACGCCGGCAGGGCGCCGTAGCGGGCGGCGGTGCGGACGAGGGTGATCACGAGGCGGGCGTCGTCGACGCGGGCGTCGTAGAAGCGGATCGCCCCGATGAGGCTCTCGCTGCGCACATCGGGGAACATCGCGATCGCCGCCTCGCGCGAGAGGTGCTGCTGGAAGGGGACGATCTTGCGCCTGTTCCCGATGACCGCGAGCGCGTCGTACAGCCCCACGCCGACCGCGGAGTAGGCCCGTTCCACGACCCGCTGCTTGAGCGGCCACAGCAGCGGCTGGGGGCGTACCAGATGGGGTGCGAGCCTGTCGAGCAGGAGGCCGCGCTCCTTCAGCGACTCGGCGACCAGCTTGAAGTCCAGGTTGTAGAGGTAGCGCAGTCCGCCGTGGACGAGGCGGGAGGAGCGGGAGGAGGTGCCCGCCGACCAGTCCTGCGCCTCGACGATCGCGGTGCGCAGCCCGCGGGTGGTCGCATCGAGGGCGATCCCGGCCCCGGTGATCCCCCCTCCGATGACCAGGACGTCGACGCCGGCCCCGTCTGTCATGGCGGCCAGCGCCGCGCGGCGGGTGGTGCTGTTCAGTCGTGAGGACGGCACGGTGACTCCTCTGGTGCGGGTGTCTCCATTCTCCGGGCTGGGCGGCGGGTGCGCCCGTTGTTCGGCGCGGCGGGCGTAGCATGATCCCCGGGAAGTGGCCTGACGGGAGGACGCCGATGGGGAAGGTCCGGGTGCGCGCCGCCCTGCCACGTGACGCCGTCGCGATCCGGGACCTGGTGGAGCCGTACGCCAACCACGAACGCCACATCCTCATCCCCCGGGATCTCGTCGGCTATTACGAGGCCATCCCCGAGTTCCTCATGGCGGAGGCCGAGGAGGACGGGCGGTGGCGCCCGGTGGGGTGCGGCGCGCTGCACGTCATGTGGGAGCACCTGGGCGAGGTGCGGACGCTGGCGGTCCACGCCGACTACCTGCGGCAGGGCGTGGGCCACGAGCTGCTGGTCCGCCTGATCGCCCGGGCGCGGGAGTTCGAGCTGAAGCAGGTCTTCTGCCTGACGTTCGAGGTCAGCTTCTTCGCCCGTCACGGGTTCCGCATCATCGATGGCCCCGTGGTGCCCCCGGAGGTGTTCGCCGAGATGCTGCGCTCGCACGACAACGGTGTTGCCGAGTTCCTGGACCTGGCCCGCGTGAAGCCGAACACCCTGGGCAACACGCGGATGTTGCTCGATCTCTGACCGGTCGGCCGGG
This sequence comes from Actinomycetales bacterium, assembly GCA_022838965.1. The sequence continues at coordinate 5,504 of JALHDK010000130.1, forward strand.
GTCAGCCGCCCAGCGCGTACGTCCCGTCCCGCCCGGTGACCAGGCCGTCCGCCTCGAGGGAGGCGAGCGCGCGCGCCGGCTGGGTGTCGTCGTCACTCACCCGCGCGGCCGCGAGCAGGACACCGCGATCCACCGGACGATCCGCCGCCCGGAGGGCGGCGAGCACCCGGCCGCGCGCCTGGCGATCGGTGCCGGTCCAGGGCTGGGAGCGTCGTCGCGGCGCTGCGTCTTCCGGCCGGCCGGCCGCGAGCCACCCGCAGTGCCGGGCCACCGGACAGGACTCGCACCGGGGCCGTGGAGTGCAGACGAGAGCGCCGAGCTCCATGAGCGCCTCGTTCCAGCGGGCGGACGTCTCGGGATCGGCTGGCAACAGCGCCACTGCCGCCGCGC
>JALHDK010000563.1 GCA_022838965.1 Actinomycetales bacterium
TGGATGGCCCCTTCCCGGCCCACGATGAACTTGCGGTTGTCGCACGCTAGCGAGACCATCGTTGGGCCGTTGCGCTGAAGCGGATTGTGGACGCGATCCCACGCCTTGGCGAGGGTCTGATCCGGCAGGCGGCGGACACGCTCCAGCACCGTGCGTCGTTCGATCACCTGGTCCTGGTACTCCGCGAGGGTGGGCTCGTACGACTCGAGAGCCGCGTAGAAGCCGAGATCGGGGAGGGCGACGCAGCTATGCTCGGTGAGGTCATCCACGGCGACGCTGAAGCCACGCTCCGGCGATCCATCCAAGCCCGGAAGGCGGAACCGAAGGAGCGTCCGGTCGGCCTTCCACAGGCGCGCGCGCGCGGCGATCACCTCCAGGCTGAGCGGCCCGGACAGATCCCAGGGCCGGCTGAGGTAGGTGTCGCCATCAGGGCCGACCAGGGCTCCGTTGTAGACCTCCACGTCGCCGACCCGCCCCACCAGCGGGGACGCCAGCTCGACGCGGATCCTCACAGGCTCCGTGCGTGTCCGCGTGAAGGCGCTCAGGCCGGCGAGCGCGATCGGCTCCGTGGTGGAGGGAAACACCCAGCGAACCTTCCGAGTGGTGCTCACCAGCGGCTGGCCGCCCGTGAGGCTGGGCCGGTAGGTCCAGGTGCTCCCTTCTCGATCGAGGGTGCAGGGCATGGGCGTCCAGTCGCCCTGCCAGGGGGACTCGCCGATCCACGCCTCCACGGCAACCTCATGGGCCGGCGGGATGGCGCTGCCCGGCGCGAAGGTGAGGGTCAGGCGGCTGAGCATCCGTCGCTCGGGCCACACCAGACCGATGCACCCCTGGCCGTCGCCAACGGTAGGGACCACGCAGGAGCCATCCTCGCTCCGCGCGACCTCGGTCTCGAGGAACACGTCCCCCGGCAGAAACTCCTGGATGCGGCTCGCCCGCGCCCCATCCGTGCGGCTGGGGTCGCATGTGACGAGCCGGGCAAAGGGGGCTACATCGGTAAGGATGGCGTACCGCG
>JALHDK010000564.1 GCA_022838965.1 Actinomycetales bacterium
GTCCGTCATGGTCCGGGTCCCAGGCGGCAGCTTCCAGATGGGCGCGAAGTCCGGCGAAGCGGCCGAAGGGCCGCCCCACAGCGTGACACTCCCGACTTTCTGGATCGATCGCAACGAGGTCACGAACAGGCAGTACAAGCGCTTTGTAGACGCGACCAACCGTCCCGTGCCGTACGTGGCCGAGGCATGGGCCGCGCCCCACAACTGGGACCGCGCGGCGCGCACCTACCCCGAGGGGCAGGGCGACATGCCGGTCGTGCTTGTGTCGTGGGATGACGCCGCGGCCTACGCGCGCTGGGCGGGCAAGCGCCTGCCGACCGAGGCGGAGTGGGAGTACGCCGCCCGAGGATCGAAGGCAACCGCGTACCCATGGGGCGACGAATGGGACTCGGCCCGCTGCAACTCCCTCGCGTCGGATCCCTTCGATGAGACCCCGGCGCCGGTCGGATCGTTTCCCCGGGGCGCGTCGTGGTGCGGCGCCCTCGACATGGCCGGCAACGTGTGGGAGTGGGTGGCTGACTGGTTCGCCGCTGACTACTATGCGGCATCGCCTGCCAGCTCACCCGCTGGCCCCGCTACCGGCAGGTACCGCTGTATGCGCGGCGGCAGTTGGGGAAGCCCCAGCGAACTGTGCCGCTCCTACTCCCGCGGGTTCCGGCCACCCTACGCTCGCAGCGACGCGGCCGGCTTCCGCTGCGCTGCCGACGATTAGCCGAGCGGCCGCCCGTTCCGGCGCGACAGCCGCTCGGCATGCTCGCACCGCTACTCCAGCGGGAACGCCACGCGAGCGCCCAGCTCGTCCGACCGGTAGCACCCCTCTAGCATCTCCGTCAGGTTCCGGCCATCCCGGACGGTGATCGTCATGTCGGTGTCGTTCAGGATGGCTGACAACCACTGGTCCATAGGGCTGGGTGGCGCCTCGGGGAGCTCGACCTCGGGATCGCCAGGGGCATGCAGGACGGGACCGCGGCCCGCCGTGCGGATGCCCGCGTAGCCCTCGGTGCCGTAGACC
>JALHDK010000565.1 GCA_022838965.1 Actinomycetales bacterium
GTCCCGGGGTAGGTCGCCAAGGGTATGGATCTCCTCCCGCGGGGCGAAGCCCGTTCGCTCGGCGAGAAGCTTGGCGGCCTCACGACACTCATCGGTGCGGCTGTTGAAGCCGGTTGCCGCCAGTCGGCGGGGGATGCCCGAGTAGACGGCCACGATCGCCACATCGGGCCCGGGCTCCACGGTGACCTCGTTCGTCGCGCAGTCGAGGGTGACCATGTGTCCGGCCTTGGCGTTGACGATGATCGTTGGGTCAAGCAGCCCACAGTTGACGCCCACGTACTCGTTCTCCACGCGCATCGCCGCCTCGGCGAGGGCGGGACGCTCCCACACCCTGCCGTTCACGTCGGCCAGGGTGCTGAGGAGGGCGAGGGAGAAGGCCGCGGACGAGCTCAGGCCCCCGGGCGGGAGGCTACCGGCCTCCACGCCATCGAAGCCCCGCTGCCGGGGCCCGAAGATTCGGGCCGCTCCTAGGAGGAAGAGCGACCAGTCGTGGCTGTCGCCCGCTCGCGAGACCGCGTCATCGGGGTGGAGGTGGGCGATGCTCGCATCGGTGGCGTCCCGGAGCCGCATGTTGGGCTCGACCGTCGGCTTGTAGCCGAGGACGATGCCATGGTCGAGGGCGAGGCCGGTGACTTTGCCCCCCTGATGGTCGACGTGGGCGCCCACGAGGCAGGCACGGTAGGGCGAGAGCAGAACGCGCCCCAGTCGCCGGTAGTGGGCTACGATGTTGCGCTGCTCGGGCGCATAGACGAAGGCGTCTTGGGTTGCTGTTGTCATGGTGGGTATCAGTTCCTGTGGGGTAGTTCGCACTATCGGGCCAAAGGCCTCTCACGGACGGCGCCGTTCTGCGGACTCCCCGATCATACCCGAGTGATGCGCAGCAGGGTCTTCAGAATCACTGCGAGGTCACTCAGCACCGTCGCGCGCGCCGTAGCGGGCGGAAGCACTGCCGTCCGCTCTACGCGGCGAGGGGACTGGGATGGCAGGGACACGTGCCGCGGTCGCGGAACC
>JALHDK010000566.1 GCA_022838965.1 Actinomycetales bacterium
CGCAGATAGTCTTGGCGTCCTGGAGCTCGCCGCTGAGGACCATTCTGGCCGCCTCGGTCAGGGGCAGGCGAACGGGCTGGAGGGCCTCGTCCCAGTCAGGCTGAGCGGGGACGGGCGTCAGACCAGTAGCGAGATAGGTGTGCAGGAGCTCCGACGAGTAGCCGGGGGCAAGGTAGGAGCCGCAGAGGCGCCTGATCTCCTGGGCTTCCAGCCCCACCTCCTCGGCGAGCTCGCGCCGGGCACAGTCCGCGGGATCCTCCCCCTCCTCCAGGGTGCCCGCCGGGATCTCCAGCAGAAGCTGGCCCGCTGCCTGGCGCCACTGCCGGACGAAGGTCAGGGTTCCATCCTCATGTAGAGGGACGATGGCCACGGCCCCGGGGTGGGCGACCACCTCGCGCACCGTCTCACGCCCGCCAGGCAACCGCACCCGATCGACCCGCACCCGCACGAGTCTACCCTCGAACCCCCAATGGGAGCTGAGGCAGGTCTCCCGAAGTCGGTCCAGCATCTCGTCGGACATCATCCCATCCCCTCGACCTGAGCGGCGGCATAGGCGCCGGCCGCGGCCTGGCTCGCGAAGTAGAGCGGGTCGTCCTCGGGGCCTCGTCCCATGCTTGTCAGGACGAGGTCCGCCTCCTTGGCGATGGCGCGGTAGTCGACCGGACCGACCCGCGGAACCCGCGACCCCGTGCGCGCCGCCGCGCGCCGGACCGCGTCGACGATGGCATCAGGGGTATGCTCGGGCAGGGGGACGGTCACCGCCGCTAGCAGCAGCCGCTCCAGGAGGGCCAGGGTGTGGTGGGAAACCCCGCGGTGACGCTCGCGGGCGTCCGCTTGGCTCAGCCGAGGGGCGAGGACCGGCTGGCCCCCCAGGGCGTGAGCGACGTGGAGCGCCTCGGCCTGACCGGCCGAGGAGAAGCCGAAGGGCTGCTGCCCGCCCAGGTGGCCCGGCCCGCCCACGACGACGGTGATGGGAGCGCCCGATTCGGCGGCGAGAGCCAGTCCGGCG
>JALHDK010000567.1 GCA_022838965.1 Actinomycetales bacterium
GCGCCCTTGCGCACCAGCACCGTGCGCATCCCCACCGCCGTTGCCCCCGCCAGATAGCTCACCTGGTCATCGAGCATCACGACCGTCGACGCCGGCAGCCCCAGCCGCTCCAATACCCACGTAAACGCGTACGGGTCCGGCTTTGACCGGTACCCCACCGCCCGCACGTCATAGATGGCCTCGAAACAGTCGCGGATCCCCAACTGCCGCGTCACCTTCTCCGCCCAGCTCCCGATGCTGTTGGTAAAGACCGCCTTGGGCGCCGGCAGATCCTGCAGCATCTCCGCCAGCGCCGGGTTGGGCGCCAGATACCGCGAGACGTCGATGTCGTGGACGTGGTCGAGGTACGCGTCGACGTCGAGCTCGGGATGCTCCTTCACCAGCCCCGACATCGCCGTGCCATAGTCCACGAACCAGCGCCGCCGTAGCGCCTTGGCCTCATCAAGCGGCAGCGCCAGCGTCGCCGCGATCCAGGCCTCGATGCGCTCTCCTACCTCGGTGAAGAGCCCCGAGGCGTTCGTGTAGAGCGTGTCGTCCAGGTCAAAAAGCAGGTAACGTATGCCCGACATCCTACAGCGTCCCCGCCAGCGGGAACATCACCAACCCGCTCACCACCTTGGGGTAGAAGTCCGTCGACTTTTGCGGCATCCGCTCTCCGGCAGCCGTGCACGCCCGGATCTGGGCCATGCGCGTCGGATTGAGCAGGAACAGGAAATCGGCCTCGCCCCGGTCGATCGCCTGCAGCCCCGGCAGCGGGTCGCGCAGGTAGTCGAGGTTCTCGCGCCGCAGCACGCTCTCCTTCGAAAGCCCCATCGTCCGCTCGATCACGAGCTCGTGCAGCACCGTCACGTCGAGCGTGCGGAAGGCCGGGTCGCGGTCGGGCAGCAGCGCGTCCATCACCCCCAGGTCCTTGAGCGTCAACAGCGCAAAGGCGCCGTCGTAGAAGCCGAAGCGAGGCTGCGCGGGCGTCGCCGCGGCCAGCCCGGCCTCCACGCTCGCCAGGTCCGGAAGGCGCCGTCGTAGAAGCCGAAGCGGGGCTGCGCGGGCGTGGCCGCGGCCAACCCGGCCTCCACGCTCGCCAGGTCCGCCATCGCCTCCACCGTGAACGCCGGCGCGAGTGCCTCGAGCAGCGCCCGGCTGTCCATCCCCGTGTACGAATGGATCAGCCGGTGGGTGGGCAGCACCACGAGCCCCGGGTCGTCCATGCTCACGAACGTCACGAGCCCGTAGTTGAAGGCGGCGTCCTTGGGGGCATCTTCTCTCCTGCACTCCAAGGGAGGAAGCCTGGCCCAAGTGGCGGTCGAGGAAACCGCCACGGCCTTGACGACGAGCGCGCC
>JALHDK010000568.1:0-1006 GCA_022838965.1 Actinomycetales bacterium
ATCGAGCCAACCAGCGGCAATACTGGGATCGGGCTTGCCTTCACCTGCGCCGCGCGCGGGTATCGCCTGATCCTGACCATGCCCGAGACCATGAGCGTGGAGCGGCAGAAGCTCCTGCGCGCATTGGGAGCCGATGTCGTGCTCACCCCTGGATCTGAGCGCATGGCCGGCGCCACCGCAAAAGCCGAGGAGCTGGCCCGCCAGTTCCCGAGCGCCTTCATCCCGCAGCAGTTCGAGAACCCCGCCAACCCGCAGATTCACCGCGAGACGACCGCACTCGAGATCTGGAACGATACTGACGGCCAGGTCGACATCTTCGTCGCCGGCGTGGGCACGGGGGGAACGATCACCGGCGTCGGCGAGGTGCTCAAGGCCAGGAAACCCGAGGTGCGCATCGTAGCGGTGGAACCCGCCGACTCGCCCGTGCTCGCCGGCGGCCCTGCAGCGCCCCACGCCATTCAGGGCATAGGCCCGGGCTTCATCGCCGCCGTGCTCAACGTGGACATCATCGACGAGATCTTCCACATCACCACCGAAAACGCCGTCTCGATGAGCCGGCGCCTGGCCAGAGAAGAGGGCATCCTCGTCGGTATGAGCGCCGGTGGCGCGATTCACGCCGCGGTCCAGGTGGCCCACCGCCCCGAGAACGCAGGCAAGCTCATCGTCGTGGTCGCACCGGACTCCGGCGAGCGCTATCTGAGCACGACCCTATTCGACGCTGACTAGCGTTCAGATCAGTGAGGCCGCAGGTGCCGATTCACCGCTTCCGGGGCCGCCGATAGGGGCACGCGAACGACTGAAGTTGCACCTGCGAACCCAGATATCAGCTTGACTGGACGCTAGCCGATGCAGAGGTACTCATTGAGACGACTGACTCGCCCCCACACGACCGTACACGTGATCGCGACCGGACTCGTGGCCGCGTTGTTCCTGCTGACGGGCTTCTGGACCGCCCGGGCAGTCCAGGCCCACGAGGCAGGCACCGGATCGGTGCCCATCTCGCCGG
>JALHDK010000568.1:1083-1485 GCA_022838965.1 Actinomycetales bacterium
CCGGGCATCGTGATCGAGGCCTACGAGGTCTGGTACGATGACGCCAACCGCGCGCTCCTCGAAGCGATGGCCCGGGCCCGCGGCTTCGAACCGGCGGGCGTGCCGACGACCTTCATTGGCGACCGACACTGGACCGGATATTCCGAGAGCATGGGCGCCGAGATGGAGGCCTACGTTGTAGCGTGCCTCGAGACCGGCTGCCCGGATCCCGGCGCGGGCATTGTGCCGGGCCACGACGCGGAGCAGACCCCGGCCGTGAACACGGCAGAGACCACGTCTGGGACCACGTCTGTCACTACGTTGGCGCCCAGCAGCAACACGATCCGCATCCCCCTCATCGGCGAGGTCAGCCTCGCAGGGCAATCGCTCGCGCTGAGCACCGCGATCATCGCCTTCGTCGAC
>JALHDK010000131.1:0-4376 GCA_022838965.1 Actinomycetales bacterium
AGGCGCAGCCGGCCGGTCAGTGCCAGGAGGAGGGCGCGGCGGGCGGGCGCGGCGCCCGTGACGAGCAGGGTCTGGCCCGGCTGGAGGTCCAGCGACACACCGGTGAAGAGCGCGGTGTGGTCGGTGGTGGCGCCCAGGCCCTCGCCGTACACCGCGTGGGTGGCCTCCGGGGCGGGCCAGGTGGCGAGGCGGAGCTGGTGGGCCAGGGCCTCGCCCTCGACATCCATGACGGGCAGCCGCCGGTCGAGCCACGCCGGCAACCACCAGGCGCGCTCGCCGAGGAGCGTCATGACGGCGGGGCCGAGCGTCATCCGGACCAGGAAGGCGTCGATGGCCACGCCGACGGCCAGCCCGAACGCGATCGGCTTCACCACGCCCTCCCCGGCGGGCACGAAGAACGCGAACACCGAGATCATGATGACGGCGGCGGCCACGACGACCTTGGCGGAGTGCACGAAACCGGCCGCGACGGCGTCGGTGCGGTTGCCGTGCACGTGCTCCTCGCGCATGCGGGAGGTCAGGAACACCTCGTAGTCCATGGCCAGCCCGAACAGGATGCCCATGAGGATGATCGGGAGGAAGGAGATGACGGGGAGCGTCTCGGGCAGGTTGATCACCTCGATGAACCAGCCCTTGTTGAACACGAGCGTCACCGCGCCGAAGGAGGCGCCGATGCTGAGCAGGTAGCCGAGCGCGGCCTTGACGGGCACCCAGATGGAGCGGAACACCATGGTCAGCAGCACCAGGGAGAGGCCCACCACGAAGATCCCGAAGGGGAGCAGGGCACCCGCCAGCCGGGAGGAGACGTCGATGGACGCCGCGGTGAAGCCGGTGACGGAGGTGACGATGCCGTACTCCTCCTCCCAGGCGGGCGCCATCGCACGGAGGTCCTCCACGAGCCGGGCGGTCGCGGGGTCGTCCGGGCCGGTCTCGGGGATGATCTGGACGAGGGCGGTGTCGGCGTTCTGGTTGGGGACCGCGAGCGCCACGAGCCGCACGCCCGGCATCCGTTCCACGTCCGCGCGGATCCCCGCGAGGATCCCGAGGGGGTCGGTGGACTCCACGATCGTCCCGGTGATGACGAGCGGGCCGTTGTAGCCGACGCCGAAGCGTTCGCTGATGATGTCGAAGGTGACACGGTCGGGGGCCCCGGGGGGATTCCTGCCGGAGTTGGGCAGGGCCATCTCGAGGTCCCGCGCCGGCAGGCTGAGCGCCCCGAGCCCCGCGACCACGATGAGGACCGTGACCACGGGCGCCCGGGTGACGACGCCGACCCACCAGCGGGAGGCGGTGCCGCCGGCCCGGCGGGTGCGGCCCGGCGCCGGACGGAGCCGGTCGCCGGCGAACCCGAGGAGGGCGGGGAGGAAGGTGAGGGCGAGGGCGACTTCGAGGGCCACGGCGAGGGCCGCGAACATGCCCATGATCGTGAGGAACGGCAGGCCGGCGACGGCCAGTCCCACCAGGGCGACGATCACCGTGAGGCCGGCGAAGACGACGGCGGAGCCCGCCGTCGCCGTGGCGCGCGCCGCGGACTCCTCGGTGTCCATGCCGGTGGCGAGCTGGTCGCGGTGCCGGGAGACGATGAACAGGGAGTAGTCGATGCCGACGGCGAGGGCGAGCATGAGGGCGAGGATGATCGTGGTCGAGTTGACCAGCAGCAGGCCGGCGGCGATGACGATCAGCATCATGGATGCGCCCGCACCCACGAGGGCGCTCGCGATCGGCATCATCGCGGCGGCGAACGAGCCGAGGACCACCACGAGGACGATGACGGCCACGACCAGCCCGGCGAGTTCCACGGCAGTGATCTTGGGCATGCTCACGGCGAAGAGGTCGCCACCGATGTGGACCTCGCTGCCCGGGATCGACTCCTGGAGATCCTCCGCCGCCGTCACGAGGAGCTCCCGCTGCTCGTCCGTGAACGTGGAGACCGTGAGGCCCTCGACCCGGACGCTGATGAGCGCGGCCGTGCCATCGTCGCTGATCAGGCCCTTGACGTACTCGTTGTAGGGCAGCTGGACCGCGGAGACCCACTCGAGCTGCTCGATCTGGCGCGCCCCCTCCTCGACAGCCCGTCGCACGCCCGGGTCGAGGACCGTGGTTCCTTCCGGCGCGAGCAGGACGATGGTCGCCGAGGACTGCGCCGCCTCCGGGAACGTCATGCGGAGCTGATCGAGGGCCACCTGGGAGGCGGCGCCGGGGATGGAGAACGCGTCGTCGAAGGTGCCGCCCACGAGCAGGGTGAGGGCGCCCAGCACCCCCAGCAGGGCCAGCCAGGCCCCCACCACGCGCCGGCGTGCGCGGTAGCAGGTGCGCGCGAGCCGGTAGATGAACGAGGACACGGCGGATCTCCCTCACTGCGCTCGGCAGACTCGATACGTCTGTGTATCCGATACGCGAGTGTATGCGATCCGTCGACGGATCCGCCAGTGTCCGGCGGGCTAGTGTGGGGTGCGAGAGGAGCGCCGTGACCGCCGAACTGAGCCCCCGCCGGACCCAGACACGTGACCGGCTGATCGAGGCCGCACTGGGGGTCTTCGCCGAGAAGGGAGTCCTCGCCGCGACGGTCGAGGAGATCTGCGACGCCGCCGGTTTCACCCGGGGCGCCTTCTACAGCAACTTCGACTCCAAGGACGCCCTGTGCGTCGCCGTCCTCGACCGTCAGGCCGAGGAGAGCCTGGAGGCGACCCGGGAGGCGATCGCCTCCCTTCCCGGACCGGAGGCGCTGGCGGACCTCACCACGGAGGAGCTCGTCGGCCGCACCGTGGGGGTCTTCATGCGGTCGCAGCGGGCGGACCGGGCGTGGATCCTGGGCTCCGCCGAGCTGCGTCTCTACGCCGCCCGGTCCCCGGCGATCCGGGAGGCCTACCGCGAGCGCATCCAGCGTGCGATGGGGGTGTTCGTCGAGCTGATGACCGCGACGGCGGCCGAGCTGGGATTCGAGCTGGTGGTGCGGGGGCCGGACGCCGTCGACGTGTTGCACGCCGTCTTCGAGCACGGCGCGCTGGAGGCGCTCATCGCGGGCGAGGACGTTGCCGGACGGGTCCGCACGGCGCAACTCGGCGCCGTCCTGCGCTCCCTCCTCCGGCCGGTCACCCACCTGGAGCCCGCGGCGCGGCGGGAGGGGGTCCGATGAGGCGCGCGCTCACCGTCCTTGCCGGGCTGCTGCTCCTCGCCGGCTGCTCCTCCACCCCCGGACCCGGCGCGACCACCCCGGAGGCGCCGTCGACGACGGTGCCGAGCCCCGAGCCCACCACCCCGAGCCCCACCCCCCGCCCCACTCCCGCTCCCACGTGGCCGCTCACCGACATGCCCGCTCCCAGTCACGACGCCGGACCGGTGATCGCCGTCAAGGTGGAGAACTCGGCGGCGGCTCGCCCGCAGACCGGCCTCGAGGCGGCCGACGTGGTCTTCGTGGAGATGGTCGAGGGAGGCCAGACGCGGTTCCATGCCCTCTACAACTCGGTCATCCCGGAGGTGGTGGGGCCGGTGCGCTCGCTGCGACCCATGGACGCGGCGATCCTCGGCCCGTGGCGCGCCGCGCTGGTGTACTCCGGTGGCCAGCCGCAGTTCGAGCGCCGGGTCGCCGATGCCGGGATCCAGCTGATGTACGAGGCCAGCCAGTACGGCTTCTTCCGCGACCGCTCCCGCCGCTCGCCGCACAACCTCTACGTCCGCCTCCCCACCGCCGTCGCCGCCATCGAACCCGCGCACGCCACCCCGCCCACGCCGCTCTTCCACTACTCCCGCGTGCCCCTCACCGGCACGCCGGCCGCCGTCGTCCGGGCCATCTACCCGAACGTGCGGTCGGGCTGGGAGTGGAGTGCCGAGGCCGGCGCGTGGCTCCGGTACGACGACGGCGTCGCCTCGCTCACGGCGGACGCGACCGCCCAGCTCCGGGCCACGAACGTCCTGGTGTTGCGGGTGACGACCCGCAACACCGGCGCCAGGGACCCTGCGGGAGCCCCCGTGCCCGAGACGGTCCTGACCGGCAGCGGGGAACTGCGCCAGTTCAGCAACGGCCAGATGGTGAGCGGCACCTGGTCGAAGGGCGGGGACAACGATCCCTTCGAGTTCCGCGACGCCGCCGGCCTGCCGCTCCTGCTCACCCCGGGGACCACCTGGATCGAACTCCTGCCGGCCGAGGGCTCGCTCGAGGTGGAGTGACCGGGATCAGAAGTAGTAGGGAAAGCGCGACCAGTCCGGCGGACGGCGTTCGAGGAAGGCGTCCCGGCCCTCGGTGGCCTCATCCGTCATGTAGGCCAGGCGGGTGACCTCCCCGGCGAAGACCTGCTGGCCCGCGAGTCCGTCGTCGGCGAGGTTGAACGCGAACTTCAGCATGCGGATCGCCTGCGGGGACTTCGACGCGATGATGC
>JALHDK010000131.1:4421-10259 GCA_022838965.1 Actinomycetales bacterium
CCGCAATCGCCCCGCGGGCGTTGATCCGCCGCCACAGCAGGCCGAGGAGGAACACCGCCCGGGCGCGCTTGTCCCCGATCTGGCGCGCCAGCAGCGTCGAGCCGTAGCCGGCGTCGAACGAGCCGACCTTCGCGTCGGTCTGCATGAAGCGCGCATGCTGCCGGGAGGCGATGGAGAGGTCGCACACCACGTTGAGGGAGTGTCCGCCGCCCGCCGTCCAGCCACTCACCACGCACACCACCACCTTCGGCATGGTGCGGATGAGGCGCTGCACCTCGAGGATGTGCAGGCGCCCGGCCCGGGCGGGATCCACCTGCTCCCGGCGGGTGCCGGGGTCCGCGTCCGCGTCGGAGCCCGCCACCTCGTACCGGTAGCCGTCGCGGTCGCGGATCCGCTGGTCGCCACCCGAGCAGAACGCCCACACGCCGTCCTTCGGGGACGGGCCGTTGCCGGTGAGGATCACGGTGCCGACGTCCGTGGTCATGCGGGCGTGGTCGAGGGCGCGATAGAGCTCGTCAACGGTGTGGGGCCGGAACGCGTTGCGCACCTCCGGCCGGTTGAAGGCCACGCGGACCGCCGGGAGGTCCCGGCCGTCGGCGTCGATCGCGCGGTGATAGGTGATGTCGGTGAGCTCGAATCCCGTGACGGGTCGCCAGCGGGAGGGGTCGAACGGCTGCGCGGTGTCCACCCCGCCACCATAGCGAGGTCGTCGCCCGCCCGGCGGGCCGGGCGCGCGCCGGTCCGGTAATCTAGCCGATTGTGTTGCCTGCGGGAACAGAGACCGTCGTGCGTGAGACTCTCGCGGAATCGCTGCGCCGGGGACGTCCGCTGGTCTGGGCGCACGGGGACGGCAAGGAGCGGCGCGCGCTGCTCGGGTGGGGCGAGCGATTCCGGGTGACGGCCCGCGGCGAGGACCGCTTCACGCGTCTGGACACCGCCTTCCGGGAGTACGCCGCCGGTTGCGAGGATGTCCCTCTCGCCTTTGTCGCGGTGACCTTCTCGCCCGACTCCGCCATGGATTCGGTGCTCATCGTCCCGGAGGTGGTTGGACGCTGGCACCGCGGTCGGCTGGACCTCCCGCCGGGCGCCCTCGAGCTGATCCCCGAACCGGCGGAGCCGGTCGAGTTCGAGGAACTCGACTTCGCCGCCGGCACCCTGACCCGCGAACAGTACCGGCGCGCCGTGGCCCGGGCCGTGGAGCTCATCGCCGCGGGCGAGGTGGAGAAGATCGTGCTGGCGCGGGACATCATCGCCACCGGCAGCCGCCCGATCGACGTTCCCGCCGTGCTCGCCAGGCTCCAGGGCGCCAATCCGGAGTCGTGGACGTTCCACGTCGACGGCACCTTCGGTTCCAGCCCCGAGCTGCTCGTCGCGGTCCACGGGGACACGCTCTACTCGCGCGTGCTCGCCGGGTCGGCGCCCGTGACCGGCCGGCCGGAGGCGGACACCGCGGCCGCACGCGCGCTCATGGCGAGCGGCAAGAACACGATGGAGCACGCGTACGCGGCCCGGTCCGTGTCCGCCCGCCTCGCGACGGTCGCGGACGTGGTGATCGGGCGTCCCGAGGTACTGCGCCTGCCGACCATCATGCACCTGTCCACCGAGGTCACCGGCACGCTGCACCGGGCCATGTCGGCCCTCGAGGTCGCCGGGGTCATCCACCCGTCCGCCGCCGTCTGCGGCACTCCCGCCGCCCGGGCGGCGGAGCTGATCGCCGAGCTGGAGAAGCTGGACCGCGGACGGTACGCGGGCCCCATCGGCTGGGTGGACGCCAGCGGCAACGGCCAGTTCGCCCTCGCCCTCCGCTCCGGCCAGATCGCGCCGGACGGCTGCTCCGTGCGGCTCTTCGCGGGCGGCGGGATCGTGCGGGGCTCCGTGCCCACCGACGAGCTCGCCGAAACCGCCCAGAAGTTCCTCCCCATGTACCAGGCGCTCTCGCCCGTGCCGCAGCCGTGAGCGTCGTCTACTCCACCCCGCTGCGCGTCCGGTTCCGCGGCCTCACCGCACGCGACGGCGTCCTCCTCCGCGGCCCGGCCGGCTGGGGCGAGTTCTCGCCCTTCCGCGACTACGACGACGCCGAGGCGGTGCCGTGGCTGCGGGCCGCCCTGGAGGCCACCACCCTCGGCCCCCCGGCGCCGGTGCGCCAGGTCATCCCGGTGAACGTCACCGTCCCGGCCGTCGATGCCGGGCGCGCCCGGGCGATGGTGGCCGCCTCGGGCTGCACGACCGCCAAGGTCAAGGTGGCCGAGGCGGGCCAGGACCTGGACGACGACGTCGCCCGCCTCGAGGCGGTGCGCGCCGCCCTCGGCCCCGGGGGGCGCGTCCGCATCGACGCCAACGGCGGCTGGGACGTCGACGCCGCCGTCGCCGCGCTCCCCGTGCTGGACCGGGCGGCCGGCGGCCTGGAGTACGCGGAGCAGCCGTGCGGGACGGTTGCCGAACTGGCCGCCGTGCGGCGCCGTGTCGCGGTTCCCATCGCCGCCGACGAGTCCATCCGCCGCGCCTCCGACCCCCTCGCGGTCAAGCGCGCGCGTGCCGCCGACGTCGTGGTCCTCAAGGTGCAGCCCCTCGGCGGAGTGCGGGCCTGTCTCGACCTCGCGGCCGATCTCGACCTGCCCGTGGTGGTGTCCTCCGCGCTCGAGAGCTCGGTCGGGATCGCGATGGGGGTCGCGCTCGCCGCGGCGCTGCCCGAGCTGCCCTACGCCTGCGGACTCGCCACCGTCCAGCTCTTCGAGCGGGACGTGACCACCTCCCCGATGCTGCCCGAACGGGGCGTCCTCCCCGTGCGCGCTGTCGAGCCGGACGCCGTGCCACCCGCGGACGCGGCGACGATCGCGCGCTGGCACGACCGGCTGTCGCGTGTGGCCGCCCTCGGCGGACTGGACCTCCGGGAGGTCGGATGACCGCCACCGGCGCGGCGCGCGCGCTCGTGGCGGCCCTGGTCGCGGCGGGCGTGCGCGACGTCGTCATCTCACCCGGTTCGCGGTCCGCACCGCTCGCCTACGCCGTCGCCGCCGCGGAACGGGCCGGGTGGGTGCGCGCCCACGTGCGGCTCGACGAGCGCGGCGGGGCGTTCTTCGCGGTGGGGCTCGCACGGGCGGCGCTCCTGCGCGGGAGGGCGCAGCCGGTGGCCGTCATCACGACGTCCGGGACGGCCGTCGCGAACCTGCATCCCGGCGTCCTCGAGGCCTCCCACGCGGGGCTGCCGCTCGTGGTCGTCTCCGCCGACCGGCCGCACGAGTGGCGCGGCACCGGGGCCAACCAGACGACGTCCCAGGCCGGGATCTTCGGCGACGCCGTCCGCGCAGCTCTCGACATGCCCGCCGGATTCCCGCCGGCGTCGGTGCGGGGACACGTGACACGCCTGGTGGCGGCCGCGTGCGGCACCCTCACGCGTGACCCCGGGCCCGTCCACCTCAACGTCGGGTTGCGGGAGCCCCTCACCGCCGCTGATCCCTGGGCTCCGGGCGATCCCCCCGCACCGGTCGCGCTCGCCGGCGCCGGCCGTCCACCTGCCCTGCGGCTGCCCGCCGGACGGCCCACCCTCGTGGTGGCCGGCGACGGCGCCGGACCGGTGGCGGCGGACGTGGCCCGCGCCGCCGGGTGGCCGCTCCTGGCGGAGCCGACCTCGGCCGCCCGGCTGCCGGGTGCGCTCACCCATCACGTGGCGCTGCTGGCCGCCGGGCTGGGCGAACGGGCGGAGCGCGTCGTGGTGTTCGGGCACCCCACCCTCTCCCGCCCGGTGGCCGCGTTGCTGACCCGCCGCGACCTGGAGGTGGTGGTCGTCAGCCCGGGGCCGCGCTGGACCGACGTCGCCGGGGTCGCCACTGCCGTCACCGGCGCCGTGGAGGTGGACCCGCCGGAGGGGTCCGACCGGGCCTGGCAGGAGACCTGGCGGCGGGCCGACGCGGAGATGGAGGCGGCCTGGCAGCCCAGTCCGCTCGAGCGCGTGGTGCGTGAACTCTGGGCGACCCCGGCTCCGCTCCTGTTGGGGTCCTCCACCACCGTGCGCGCCTTCGACGTCAGCGTCCCGCCCGCCGCGGTGCGTGCGGTCGCCAACCGGGGACTCGCGGGCATCGACGGGACGCTCGCGACGGCGGGCGGGCTCGCCACCGGTCTCGGAGAGCCCGTGCGCGCCGTGGTGGGCGACCTCACCTTCCTGCACGACGTCGGCAGCCTGGGGCGCGGGGCGGCCGAGCCGGCGGTCGGCCTGCAGGTGGTGGTGCTGAACGACCACGGCGGCGGGATCTTCGCCGGCCTCGAGCACGCCGCGCATCCGGACGCGGACGTCTTCCGCCGGTTCTTCACCACCCCCCAGGAGGTGGATCTCGAACCGTTGGTGCAGGCCTACGGCGGACGCCACGCGCGGGTGGAGCCGGACCAGCTCCGCGCGGCGCTCCACCCGCCGGGGGAGGGGCTCGAGGTGATCGAGGTCCTCCTCACCTCCGGGGACTTCGTCGCGGCCCGGCAGGCCGCCCTGCAGCGGGCCACCGGGATCGTCCGCCGGCTCACAGGCAGCTCACAGGAAACCTGAAGTGAGCCTCCAGAAGCCGGGTGTTGACTCGGTCCCAAGGAGGCACACCATGTCACAGGACGATCGCAGCCAACCGTGGGGCACACCGCACGCTCCGGAGAACCCCCCGTGGCCGGGGGAGGGCGTGTGGCAGCCCGCCCGCCCGGAGCCCCGCATCAGGCGCCCCTGGGCGATGGTCACCGCGGCATCGCTCGCCTCGGCGCTGCTCGCCTCCGGAGGCACCTGGGCACTGCTGGAGACGCGGGGCGAGGCCACCCCCACGGCGGCCTCGACCGTGGTGGTGGAGCAGGCCGCCCAGCTCGCGACCACGGATCACGAGAGCGTGGTGGCCAGGGTGAAGGACTCGGTGGTCGCGATCGCGGTGTCCACGCGGACCGGCGGAGGCGCCGGCTCGGGGGTCATCATCGACACCGCCGGCCACGTGCTCACCAACAACCACGTGGTGGCGGACGCCCGCAGCATCGAGATCACGCTCGCGGACGGCAGGATCTTCCAGGCCGAGATCGTGGGAACGGACGAGTCCACGGATCTGGCGGTCGTCCGGCTCGTCGATCCCCCCACGGACCTCGTGGCCGCGGAACTCGGCACCTCGGCGACCCTCCGCGTCGGGCAGGACATCATCGCCGTCGGGAACCCGCTGGGGCTGTCCTCCACCGTGACCACCGGGATCATCTCCGCGCTCGACCGGCCGGTGACCACCACGGACGCCACGCAGGGCTTCCCCGGGGGCCCCGGCACCGTCGTCGTGACCAACGCCATCCAGGTGGATGCCGCCATCAACCCGGGCAACTCGGGCGGCCCCATCTTCGATCTGTCGGGGCGGGTCATCGGGATCGCCTCCTCGATCGCGACCCTCTCCTCGGGGTCGTCGGGCTCGATCGGGCTGGGTTTCGCGATTCCCGTCGATCTCGCCGCGCGGGTCGCGCAGGAGCTGATCGCGGACGGCACCGCCTCGCACGCCTACCTCGGCGTCGCGGCCGCCGACACGCAGGTGGACGTCGACGGCACGCTCCGCACCGGTGCGCTGGTGCGCGAGGTGGTGGCCGGGACGGCAGCGGCCGGGGCCGGGCTGCGCGCCGGCGACGTGATCGTGGCGATCGACGGTCGCCCGGTGTCGGGTTCGGAGGCGCTCACCGGGTACGTCCGGCAGTACACCCCGGGCTCCCGGGTGGTCCTCGAGGTGGCACGCGGCGGCGTCAGCCAGCAGGTCACGGCCGTGCTGGGCACGGCCGACTGACCACCGGCCCGCCCGCCCGGCGGGCTGCGGGACAATGTCCCCATGACGCGCGCCTCCCTCGCCAAGC
>JALHDK010000132.1 GCA_022838965.1 Actinomycetales bacterium
ATCTCCACCAGCTCCTGCATGTTGCCGGAGGACTCACCCTTCTTCCACAGCTGCTGCCGCGACCGCGACCAGTAGTGCACCCTGCCCGTCTCGAGGGTCAGCCGGAACGCCTCCTCGTTCATGGACGCCACCATCAACACGTCACCGGTCGCCTCGTCGACGGCGATGGCGGTGATCAGGCCGCCCGCCTTGGTGAAGTCGGGGTGGAAACGCGGGTGCATGGGTGGTGGTCCTCCGGGCCGGTGGTGGGGGGCACGCCGGGTGGCGTGGCGACGCGAACGTACCACGGCCGCCCGTTCCGCCGTCGTCGGCGTTCACGGCGACGGCGACCCGCGCCCGACGACGGCGGTGGCGTGAGCGCCCCCACGGCCGGGCCGGGTGGGCGGTGGTCCCTCGCGCGTTGAGCCTCGCCGGGCCGGGACTCGCCGGGGGAAACCACCCCATGGGACCGGATCCCTCTGAACAATGGGTCTGGTAGCCGGGCAGTCGCCTGCCGACCCACACAGGAGTGAGTCATGAGAGTCGTCGTGGTTGGCATCGCCAATCTTGAGACCTCGCTCCCGGTGGACCACTTCCCGGTGGAGTACTCCGCCCAGCGCTATCTGACGGGCAGAATCCGGCACTCGGTGGGTGGTGTCGGTTTCAACGTGGCCCGCGCCCTGAGCGCCTTGGGCCACGTGGTCGCGGTGGCGAGTCCGCTGGGCGAGGATTACCCGGCTGCCATGATCGACGCCGAGGCCTACCGCTTCAACCTCTCCACGCACCTGTGCCGGCGCGAGCTGCGGCGCACACCCCGATCGGTGGTGCTGTACGACCAGACCGGGCGCCGGCAGGTCAACACGGACCTCACCGATGCGAGCGAGTTCGTCTTCGCGCCCGCGGACCTCGAGCCGGACCTGTACCGCGCCAAACTCGTCGTGCTCGGCAACGTCGACATGGCCCGCCCGCTGATCGAGCCGCTCCAGCGCCGCGGGAGACGGTTCGCCGTCGACCTGCAGGACGTCCAGGGTCCCGACAATCCGTACGACCAGCAGTTCCTCGCCGCCACCTACCTCAACATGTCGAACGAGATGGTGCGGGGATACGAGAGGGACGTGCTGCTGGCCCTGCGGGAGCGATCGGACGCGGACGTGCTCTCCATGACCCTCGCCGCCGACGGAGCTCTGGTCCTCACCTCCTCGATGGCGGAGCCGGCGCATGTGGCCGCGCCGAAGGTCCGGGCGATCAACTCGGTGGGGGCGGGAGACGCGTACTGGGCCGTGTTCCTGCACCACCTGCTCAAGGAGAAGGCGGATCCGGTCATGGCGGCGCGGCGCGGGTGCGAGGCGGCGTCACGGCTGGTCGCCACGCCCCCGACGCACGGGGGAACCACGGTGGACGAACTCCGGCTGGTCCTCGGCGCTCCGCCCCTCGAGGTGCCGAGCACCCGGACGCCCGAAGTGGCCTGGAGCGTGTACTCGCCGGAGTGGTGAGAACCGGGGCGCTCAGCTGCCCGTCTTGGCGAGTTCCGCCGCGATCACGTCACGGAAGGTCTGCAACGGCTGGGCACCCTGGATGCACTGCTCGTTCACGAGGAACTGCGGTGTGGACGCCTGGCCGAGCAGCGCGAGGCTCGCCTCGTACTCCGCCTGGACCGCGGCGCGCAGCTCGGCGCTGCCGAGATCGGCGGTGAAGCGGTCCAGATCGGGCACCCCCACCCGTTCCGCCAGGGCGGTGAGGGCGGGCGCGGTGAAGTCCTGGTTCCCCTCCACGAACTGGTAGGAGAAGACGGCCTCGTTGTACTCCCAGAAGCGGCCCTGCGCCCCGGCTGCCCGGGCAGCGACCGCGAGATCGATCGACTCGTTCTGGAACACCGGGAAGTCCCGCCACTCCATGCGCAGAGTGCCGTCCTCCACCAGGTCCTGCAGCTCCGGCTTGGTCTCGAGCGTGAACCGTGCGCAGTAGCTGCACCGGTAGTCCGCGTACTCGATGAGCACCACGGGCGCATCCACGTCGCCCTTCGCGAGCGGGTCATCCGGGTCGCGGCGCTGCTGGGCGAGCATCAGCTCCACCACCTGCTGGCGTTCCTCCTCGGTGAGCGTCGGACTTGCTGTCGCCGTCGGGGTTGCCACCGCGGTGCCGGTGGCGGCCCCGGTGGATCCGGAGCCCGCACCCCCGCCGTTCCGGCTGATGAGCAGGCCCACCACGATCCCGAGCAGCACGAGGACCAGTGCCCCGAGGATGATCACCAGCGGTTGCCGTGCGGGAGGACGGGGCGCGGGCCCGGTGTGCGCCTCGTGGTCCGACTCGGTGGACGGGCTCGGCGGCGCCGACCGGATCGGGACGCCCGGAAGCTCCATCGGGGTCTGCGGGGAGTCGCTCACTCCAGCTCCTTCTCTCGAGGGGCGGCGCACCCGCACCCCGGTCCGTTCATTGTCCGCGAAGATCGCCCCGCCGCGCACGTTGCAGGACGGCGACCGCCACGGCCGCGGCGCCGAGAGCACCGACGCCGATGGCGATCCGGGCCGCGGCCGGGAGGTCCGACAGGACCCCGCCCCCGGCCGGCTCTCCGGTGCGGCTGGGACTGGCGGCCACGACGCCGTCGGCCGGCTGCCCGGTCACGCCGGCCGCGTCACCGTCCCCGGCCGTCGGGCCAGCCGCGGGCCTCCCCGTGGCGAGGGTGAACGGCATGGAGCCCTCGATGCGGTGGCCGTCCGAGGACACCACGGACCAGTTGATCCGGTAGTCCCCGTCGGGCAGCTCGGGGAAGGGCGCCGTCGCAACCCTGCCCTGCACGGCGGGCGTCGCGCGGTAGACGGTGGCCCCGGAGGCGTCACGCAGCAGGAGTGCCGGCGCCGCGGGGATGAGCTCGTTGGAGAACTCCAGCATGATCGTGGCCGGCAGGGCGGTGAGGGTCTCGCCCTCGCCGGGGACGGAGCTGATCAGCTGGTCGTGGCCATGCGCGGGCGCCGCGCCCAGCCATGCAGCCAGCAGCGCGGCAACCATGAGCAGTGCCGCGCGGAGCGGCGCACTGCCCGGGAGGCGGCGCGCCCGGCTCGCGGAAACGATCACTCCACCACTCTAGAGGCTCACCCCGACACCCTCGCCGCCACGCTGAATCCTCCGGTCTCCAGCACCAGCTCGAACGGCACGCCGTGGCGGTCACGGGCCCACTCCGCGGCATCGGCGGGCGGCCCCGCCGGCCCCCAGGTCCAGGCGTACTCGTCCAGCACCACGAACTCGGGAACCGGGTTGTCGTTGCCGACCCAGTACACCGTCGTCGTGGGCACCAGGTAGGCGAGCAGCGTCAGGTCCGCCTCCACGGTGGCCCCGCGGGGGATCGCCGCGATCACCTCCCGGGCCGGCTCCCAGCGCCACGTCCGGTCGTACGACGTCGGCCGCAGCAGCGTCGCCAGCGGGAGCTGCGAGCCGAGGACCAGCGTGACGCCGACGGCGGCCCCCAGCGTGGCGGCGCGCCACCGGCGCGTGGCGGGGGCGGCGTCGAGGAGGGCGGCCGCGGCGATCGGCATCAGGACGGCGCTGTAGTGCCACCGCCACCCCCAGTAGTAGGGCACGTCGCCGGCGAAACGCCACGCGAGCGTGGGCAGCATCAGGAGCATCACCGGGGAGCGCAGTCCCACCACGCCCGCCGTGGCCGCCAGCATGAGGACCGTCCCCCACTTCTCCAGCGGCGTGAAGAAGGAGGCCAGGCCGGTGAGGCGGTTGGTGTAGTCGTACTGGTCGGCGGGGTTCAGGGCGGGCAGGATCACCCCGATGGCGAGCGCCGACCACACCACGCCCCACGCCGCGAGCGCGGCCCCGATCCGCCACTCCGGCGACCGCCAGCCGCGGCCGGGTTCGGCGGCGCGCGGGCGGGCGCGCCACACCAGCAGCAGGCCCAGGGCGGCGACCGTGAGTCCGAGATCCTCCTTCACGAACACCAGCGGTGCCGCCCAGAGGGCGGTTGCCAGGGCGTGGCCGCGCAGGTGGGCGGCCAGCGCGAACGCGAGCAGCGGCACCGCGAGGGCGATCTCGTGGAACTGCGCCGCGACGGCGGACTGCAGGCCCCAGCCCAGCCCGAACGCGAGCCCGAACACCGTCCCGTACCCGGCTCCGTGACGCTCGGTGGCGAGCCTGGTGAGCGGCCACGCCGCCACCCCGAACAGCAGGGCCTGCAGCCAGAGCAGCGCCAGGGGAGACGGCCACGCCGCCCAGAGGGGGCCGAGCACCACGAGGAGGGGATGGAAGTGGTCCCCGAGCAGGTTGAAGCCGTCCCCCTTGATCGGCACGATCGGGGGTCCGCCCGCGGCGTAGGCCTTCGCGAGCTGGGAGAAGATGCCCAGGTCCCAGGATGGCACCGCCAGGGCGGTCCACTGCAGCCACGCGAACAGCCCGTACACGAGGGCCACTGCCGCGGAGACGGCTGCGGCGACGACGACGTCGACCCTCGCCGGGGGCTCAGAGGTCATGGGACTTCTGGAGGGACCGCAGGGCCAGCCAGCCGAACGGAACCCGCGCCCAGAGCGTCAGCACGCGGAAGACCAGGGTCACCGAGAGGGCGGTCGCGGACGGGATGCCCGCGAGCGTGAGGCCCGAGGTGAGCGCGATCTCGATGGGTCCGATACCGGCCGGGGACGGGACGAGCGAGCCCGCCGTGTTCGCGGCCAGGTAGGTGACCGCCAGGGTGGACAGCGGGAGGGAGTGTCCAAAGGCTGCCAGCGTGAACCCGAACGCCACCACGTAGGAGACGACCTGGATGATGTTGCCGGTGAAGCCGACGACGAGACGGCGCGGGTTGCCCATGAGCCACACCAGGCGCGGCCAGACCTGACGGAGGATGGGCCCGATCCTGCCCATCACCCACCCCCGGATCCGCGGGACCGCCACCAGCGCCCCGGCCAGCAGGACCACCAGGGCGAGCGCGACCATGATCGAGGTGGAGGGGAGGGCGAGCGAGCCCGCCGAGCCGGTGAAGATCGTCACCAGGATCAGCAGGACCACGGTGGAGACGAACCGTGACAGCGCGGTGAAGGAGACTGTCGCCACCGCCACGGGCGCCTCCACCTTCTGCCGGGAGAGGAACCGGAGGTCGATGGCGGCGGGGCCCACGCCCGCTGGTGCCACGAGGCTGACGATCGAGGCGGCGACCTGCGCCTTGGTGGTCTTCCAGACGTCCAGCGTCTCCTGGGTGAAGGCCACGAGTCCGAGGGCCGAACCGTAGAAGGTGAGCATGCCGGCGGCGAAGGCGGCCACCGCCCACCACGGGTTGGCCTGCTCGAACGCGGCCAGCACGTCCTCGAAGTTGAGCGAGCCGAAGACAATGACCGCGGCGAACACGGCGATCGTGGTCGTGAAGACGGTGCGCAGGCTGAACCGGCGCACCTGGAGGGGTTCGGCGCTCGCGGTGGGGATGAGCTCCGTGAGCTCGTCCCGCAGCTCCCGGAGGATGGCCCGGCGGGACGCCATGGCGGCCCGGGTCTCGTGGGGGAGCACCACGGCCTGCAACAGGGGGGCGATGGAGGCCAGTTGCTGGTCGGAGAGGTTCCGCCGGGCCGAGGCCATGGCGCGCGGCACGCCCACCAGCAGCGCGATCAGGGTGAGGAGCTGGGCGAGGTCGAAACGGCGGGACAGTTCGGACGAGGCGATCTCGCCCACCTCCCAGCCGCCGATCCACGCCCTGCCCTCCGCATCGACCTGGATCCGGGAGGCGGACAGGTTGCGGTGGGCGATGCCCCGGTCGTGCGCCGCGGCCACCTGCTGCCACAGGGTGTCCAGCAGCGCCTCCGGCACGTCCTCCAGGCTGGAGATGGGGCGGAGCCCGTCCACGTGGGGCTGCACGATCAGGATCGAGTCCGC
>JALHDK010000569.1 GCA_022838965.1 Actinomycetales bacterium
GATGTCGATCACGACGGTTCTCCGTTCACGCTGAGGGTTGCTTCTGCCCCCAGGTGCGCCCCGCCTCCATACGCACAAGAGCGCCCACCCGCGTGGGGTGGGCGCTCACAGCGGTGGCGAGGTCAGAGTTGCTGGCCGATGCCGATGAGCCAGTTCATCCAGGCGACACCGGCACCGGCGAGAACCGCGCCGCCGAGGGCGACGAGCACCCCGACGCGGCCCTTGGACGCGGCAGCGTAGTTGCCGCTGCTCGACGAGACCGCCCAGATGATCGCGGAGACGATCAGCATCAGCACGGCGATCACGAGCGCGAACATGAACAGCGCGCCCACGACCTGTTTCAGATCGCCGATCCCGGCCAGGCCGTCGAAGTCGGGGAACACGCCCATCACGCACCAACCGGGGATCGCAAGTATTCGAAGCGTTCGAAATCCATGCTGGCGAGGTGCGCAGGCAGGACCGCCGCCGTCGGGCTAGCGTTGAAGTGTGGACGCATGGACTGACGAGCCGGGTGTGGTGGTGTTGCCCGACGGGCGACGCATCCGCGGCGTCGGCGTGCGCCGGCCGCGCGGCGATGAGCCTGCCCCCGATTTCGCGGCCTATCTACTTGGCCGTGACCCAGCGCCTGGTCCTTGGCCTCATCGCTGGGTGCGGTGGCGAGACTTCCGGCTACCGGACTCGACCGACGACGCGACGACGGCGCTGCGTGAGGCGTGGGAACGTGCCGGTGAGGAGCGAGTCGAGATCGGGTGTGGCGGCGGCATCGGGCGGACCGGGACGGCTTTGGCGCTGCTGGCAACGATGAGCGGTGTCGCGCCAGAAGACGCGGTGGCGTGGGTCCGTTCCCACTATCACCGGCGAGCTGTCGAGACGGGCAGGCAGCGACGCTGGGTAGAGCAGACCGCGACCTTGCTTCAGACGGAGCGGGAGTGACCTTGGTCGTCAGCGTCGGGCGGCGGCGTAGGTGTTCCAGGCTGAGCCGGTGGGGGGCCAGGGAATCCACC
>JALHDK010000570.1:0-1002 GCA_022838965.1 Actinomycetales bacterium
GCCGGGGCAACCGGTCACGCCCTCTCCCGCGTGCATGTCACGGCGTCTCTCGCCAGAGCGAAGCCCGGAGCGAAGCCGCACCAACCAGGGGGCTACGCCCACTGGACCCCAACTGCTGTAAGTGGTAAAGCGGCTAAGCCGCAAGCCGTGATCAGAGATCCCTGGCGACGCGAAACCCTCTGACGCCGCACCAGCTGTCGTAGCTGCGGAGGGCGCAACGGCAGTACGCCTCACTGCAGTTGCTCCACGCCCCGCCGCGCAACACTCGATACTCGCCTCTGGGAGGCGCGGACAGGTCCCCGCGCGCGTAGTACCCGTAAGCCGCCGCGTCATACCAGTCCGCGCACCACTCCCACACATTCCCCGCCATGTCGAACAGACCATAGGGACTGCGTCCGTCGGGGTATGAGCCCACCGGCGCGGAACCGTCGTAGCCTCCGACGCCGTTCCGGCAGAGCGTTGGGTCCCATACATCGCCCCAGGGGTAATCCCGTCCATCCGTGCCCCGAGCCGCCTTCTCCCACTCCAGCTCCGACGGCAGCCGCAACCCGGCCCACTCGCAGTACGCGGCCGCGTCCCCCCAGTTCAAGTCCGCCACAGGGTAGTCCTCACAGTCCAGCGGGATCCGCCCATTGGGCCAGGGCACACCGTACCCCGTCTCGTCCGCGAACCGCTTCCATTGCGCGTTCGTCACCTCGTACGCGCCCATGTAATACTCGGGCAGCGACGCGCGGAACTGCGGGCGCTCGTCGTCATATCCCTCACCCTCGGGTGAACCGAAGACGGCCTCGCCCTCGGGGATGGGCACGAGGATGCTCCCGTCCTTCTCGTTCACCACCGCGCCCAGCGCCTCCAGATCCTCGCGAATCTCCGCAGGCGGAACGTGCATCGCCTTCGTGAGGTCCGCGGTGAGATCGCCGTGCGCCAGGTGCTGCGCCACCGCCGTATCCCTGAGCGTGCGATCGGTTCCGCCCTGCTCGGCCTGCCCTGTCGCCGCCCTCC
>JALHDK010000570.1:1010-1668 GCA_022838965.1 Actinomycetales bacterium
GACAGAGCCAGAACCACGAGCACGACCAACCCCGACCGGTAATACATCTCAAACTCCCATTCCTGGTCTTTCGACACCAGACACTGTGCGACTGCGATCACGGTACCGTTCCGCACGTGTTCCGGGCCCGTGTCCCGCCTTCCCTCGCGCCGGGTAGACGGCAACGCTCGGTAAGCCGCTGTTTATGACGCCCTGTCCCCAGCCCATCGGCCAAACCGGGGAGGACGAGCGGCCTAAGCCGCTAGCGCCAGGTTGTTGTTGGCGGTTGTTGTTTTCCTACCAAGTTCACGAGATGGTAGGCCGCTCGACTCGCAGTGACCGTCGCTCCAGCACTCCGTCGAGACCGGTCGCCCCCACGTCGCTGGACCATCTGCAGTATACCCCGCCCGCGCGCCGGGGCAACCGGTGACGCCCTCTCCCGCGTGCATGTCACGGCGTCTCGCCAGGGCGAAGCCCGGAGCGAAGCCGCACCGTCCAGGGGGCTTCGCCCCCTGGACCCCAACTGCTGTAAGTGGTAAAGCCGCTAAGCCGCAAGCCGTAATCAGAGATCCCTGGCGACGCGAAACCCACCGTCGTCGAACCCGTTGAGGTTGTAGTCGCGGCAGGCGCAACGGAAGTACGCCCCAACGCTCTCCTCCCACGAGCCGCCGCGCAACAC
>JALHDK010000571.1 GCA_022838965.1 Actinomycetales bacterium
ATTCGCCCACGCCCCAGTGATCTCCTGGAAGGACGGTGTCCCTGCGTGGCCTCCCTCGTCCGACCGCGCGCGCGGATGCTCTCCACGACCCCCGTTGAGATCCGCGGCCAGCAGTACGTGCTGCTCGATGACCCGGAGGGCGTCGCGCCCCAGGGCTGTGCCGTCTCTACGCCGCTCTACTTGGTGCTCAGCCTGTGTGACGGCCGACGGTCGCCGGAGGACATCCAGGCGGCCGTCGTGGCAGAGGTCAGGCGGTTCGTCAGTCTGGCGGAGGTCACCCAGGCTCTGGAGGAGCTCGAGCGGCATGGGCTGCTGGAAGGGCAACGAGCGGCCCAGCGGCTCGAAGAGCTGACGCGCGCCTACCGCTCGGGACCCAGGGAGGCGACTCTCGCGGGCACGGTCTATCCGGCAGAGGCGGATGCGTTGCGCGCCACCCTCGAGGGGCTGCTCGCGAAGGCCGATCCCAGCCTACCCGAGGGGATCCTAGCCGACTGTCTCGTGGCTCCCCACATCGACCTGGGGCGAGGCGCGGCGGTCTACGCGGAAGCCTACGCGGCGGCGCGCAAGCACGTGAGGGCGCGGACCTTCATCATCCTCGGGGTGGGACACGCCGCCTGCGGCAATCCGCTCATCCTCACGGGACAGGGCTACGACACGCCCCTGGGTCCACTGGAGGTTGACGGCGAAGCTCTCGCGGAGATCGAGGCTGCCCTGGGCGAGGAAGCCTACGTGGGGGAGTTGATCCACGCGAATGAGCACTCTATCGAGTTCCAGGCCATCTGGCTGAAGCACCTCTTCCCCGAGGCGCGGATGGTGGGGATCCTCTGCTCGCACCTCCACGAGGAGCGGGAAGGGAGCTTCGAGGCCGCGGACGCCCTCGCCCAACGGCTGGCGGACATGATGGCGCGAGAGCCGGAGCGCTACTGCCTGGTGGCGGCGGTGGACCTCACCCATGTGGGCCCCGACTTCGGCCACGCCTCGCCCGTCGATACGGCCGGCA
>JALHDK010000572.1 GCA_022838965.1 Actinomycetales bacterium
CGGCTCGCGGTGGGGCTGAGGCTGAAGGGCGGGCTGGGGATCAAGGCCATCGCCAACGCCCTGAATGAGCGGGGCTACCGCACCCGGAAGGGCAAGATGTGGACGGGCGAGCGGGTCCACCATGTGCTGACCTCCCACGCGGTGCGGGGCCACCTGCTCACGCGTCTCTACCACACGGACCCGCCCGAGGAGGTTCTCATGGAGGGGGCGCACGAGGCGGTCATTACCGAGGAGGAGTTCCGGCGGCTGGGGTTGTCGCGCCAGCAGCCGGATTACACGCGCGCGAAGCGGGCGAAGTCGAAGGGGCGCGAGATGCCACGGTCACGGAAGATCGTTCATCCCCTGACGGGGTTGTTGGAGTGCGCGGTGTGCGGGAACACCTATCACGCTCGTGGCGGTCGGGGGCGTGGGGGGAAGTACTACCACTCTTACGCGTGCTCGAAGTGTCCGAAGAGCCGTCGGGTGTCGGCGGCGGACGAGGCGCGGATCGTCAAGGCGGTGCTCGATGCGACGATGTCGCCCGAGGCGATCGACGAGGCGTTGACGTGGTGGCGTCAGCAGGGGGACGCGCGTCTGAAGGAGCTGGAGGGTTCGGTGGCGGCGGCTCGTCGGCGGCGTGACGCGATCTCCGCCCACATCGACCGCCTCGTGGATGCGGTGGCCGAGGGCGCGGACGCGAAGCCCTTGAACGCGAGGCTCACGGCGTTGCACAAGGAGCTTCTGGCGTCCGAGGAGGACGTGAACCGGGCGCTGGCGGAGCTGGATGTCGCCGATGCGGACGTGTTGGTGGATGAGGAGTCGTGGTCGGCGTGGATGGCGGTGATCCGTCGCGCGCTGGAGGAGGACTCGGTGATGGCGGGCAGCTTCGTCCGTTCGGTGGTGAACCGCATCGAGGTTCCGGTGGAGGGCCCGTATGTGGTGCACCACACGCTGCTGAAGCCGGCGCAGTGCAGCGAGCGGCTAGAATCGCAAACCCCCACGGACATAGCAAACCATGGGG
>JALHDK010000133.1:0-5807 GCA_022838965.1 Actinomycetales bacterium
GACATACCATTCGATGAGCTTGCCCTCGTCCATGTCCGCGCCGAGCGACGGCATGAGGAAATCACGCACCGAGCACCTCCCGCACCGCCCCGACCACGCGGGGGACCTGGGGAAGAGCCGCGTCCTCGAGGTGTTTCGCGTACGGGATGGGGACCTCGGCGGTGCACACGCGGATCGGGGGTGCGTCGAGGTCGTACAGGCACTCCTCGGCGATGCGCGCCACCACCTCGGCCGCCAGGCTCCCGGTCTTCCAGCCCTCGTCCACCACCACCACCCGATGGGAACGGCGCACCGACGCCAGGATGGTGTCCCAGTCGAGCGGGCGCAGTACCCGCAGATCCACCACCTCGACGTCGATGCCCTCGGCCGCCAGCTCGTCGGCCGCCTGCACCACCTTCGGGAGGCATCCACCGTGCGTGATGACGCTCGCCTGCGTACCGGGTCGCCGGATCGCCGCTCGCTCGATGTCGCACCGCCAGTCCGGGGGCAGCTCGTCCTCGAGGTTGTACAGCAGCGCGTTCTCGACAATGATCACGGGGTCCGGATCCGCGAGCGCGGGTGCGAGCATGCCGCGGGCGTCGGTCACCGTGGCGGGTGCGAGGACCCGCAGCCCCGGGACGTGGGCGAACCAGTTCTCGAGGCTGTGCGAATGCTGGGCGGCGAGCTGGCGCCCGGCGCCGGTGGCCATCCGGATCACGATCGGCACCGAGAACTGGCCGCCCGACATGTGCCGCAGCAGCGCTGCCATGTTCACGATCTGGTCGAGAGCCAGGAGTGCGAAGTTCACGGTCATGACCTCGACGATCGGGCGAAGGCCTCCCACCGCCGCGCCGATTCCGAGGCCCACGAACCCCAGTTCGGACAACGGGGTGTCCCGGATGCGCTCCGGGCCGAACTCGTCGTAGAAGCCCTTCGAAACCGCATAGGTCCCGCCGTACCGGCCCACGTCCTCCCCCATGAGGAAGACGCGCGGATCCGCGGTGAGCGCCTCGTGCATGGCCTGCCTCATGGCCTCCCGGTAGCTGATCCTCATCGCCGTGCTCCCTCCGGGGTCGTGACGTCGAGCAGCAGGTCCTCCACCGGCTCCCACTCCGCCGCCTCGGCGAAGGCGACGGCGGCCTCCACCTCCTCCACGGCGCGCGCATCGAGGGCGGCGAAAGTGGCGTCGTCGAGCACGCCAGCCTCGCGCAGGCGCGCCGCGTGCAGCGTGATCGGGTCGCGTCGCTTCCAGGCCTCCACCTCCGCCCGATCGCGGTACAACTCGGGATCGAACATCGAGTGGGCGCGGAAGCGATAGGTGCGCAACTCCAGGAAGGAGGGCCCGCCGCCCGCGCGCACCTCCCCGGCCGCGGCCCGCGTGGCCTCGTGCACGGCCAGCACGTCCATGCCGTCCACGGCGGTGGCCGGCATCGCGTAGCTGCGGGCCTTCCGGCTGAGGTCGGTCTCGGCCTGGGCCCGTGCGAGCGCCGTCCCCATGCCGTAGAGGTTGTTCTCGCACACGAAGAGCACCGGCAGCCGCCACAGTGCGGCGAGGTTCATCGCCTCGTGGAAGGCGCCCTCGGCCACGGCGCCGTCGCCGAAGAAGCACGCGGTGACGTGGGGCAGGCCCCGCATCCGGTCCGCGAGCGCCAGGCCGGCGGCGAACGGCAGCCCGCTTGCCACGATCGCCGTGCCGCCGTAGAAGCGGGTGGCGGCGTCATAGAGGTGCATCGACCCTCCGCGGCCGCGGGAGCAGCCGGCGGCCTTGCCGTACATCTCCGCCATGATGGCGTTCATGGACACGCCACGGATGAGGGCGTGCCCGTGCTCGCGGTAGGTGGCGACGATCCGGTCGTCGCCGGCCAGGGCGTGCAGCGCTCCCACCGCGCAGGCCTCCTCGCCGATGTAGAGGTGGAGGAAGCCCCGGATCTTCGTGGCCCCGTACAGCTCGGCGCACTTCTCCTCCAGGCGGCAGATCCGCAGCATGTCGTGCAGGAAGGTGAGCTGGGTGTCACGGTCGGGTCCAGGCATGATCAGCCTCCCGTCTCGAGGGTCGAGGTGTCGCCCTCGGCCATGCCGAGTTCGCGGGCCTTGAGGAGGCGCCGCATGATCTTCCCGCTGCGCGTGCGCGGCAGGGTGTCCACGAATTCGATCTCCTTCGGGGCCACCGCGGCGCCCAGCCTCCGCCGGGCGTGCGCCAGGATCTCGAGGCGGAGGGCCGCATCCGGGGTGAACCCGCTCTTGAGCAGGACGAACGCCTTGACCACCTCGCCCACCAGCTCGTCCGGCTTGCCGATGACACCGGCCTCGGCCACCGCGGGATGCTCCATGAGCGCGCTCTCCACCTCGAAGGGCCCGATGAGGTGCCCGGCCGACTTGATGACGTCGTCCGCCCTGCCCACGAACCAGTACCAGCCGTCGTCGTCGCGGGTGGCGAGGTCGCCGGTGAGGTACCAGTCACCGGCGAAGCACCGCCGGTAGCGCTCGTCGTCGTCGAGATAGCCGCGCATCATGGACGGCCACCCGCGGCGGAAGGCCAGCTCGCCCTCGACGTCGGGCTCCGTCACGAGCTCGGCCGCACGCTCCGCCGCCGCACCGGCGTCCACCCGCCGCACGATCGCCGCGTCGACGCCGGGGAGCGGCCGGCCCATCGACCCGGGCCGGATGTCCTGCGCCGGGGTGTTGGCGATCATGATGCCGCCGGTCTCGGTCTGCCAGTAGTTGTCGTGGATGGGGAGGCCGAGCACGTCGGCACCCCACCACACCGCCTCGGGATTCAGCGGCTCACCCACGCTCGCGATGAAGCGGAGGTGGGGGAACGAGTGGGTGCGCGCGAGGTCCGCCCCCGCCTTCATCAGCATCCGGATGGCGGTGGGGGCCGTGTACCACACCGTGACCCGCTGATCCGCGAGGATCCGGTACCACCGCTGCGCGTCGAAGTCGCCGGCGTCCACCACCGAGGTGACCCCGTGCACCAGCGGCGCGATGATGCCGTAGGACGTGCCGGTCACCCAGCCCGGGTCGGCGGTGCACCAGAAGACGTCGTCGGGGTGGAGGTCGAGGGCGTACCTGCCGGTGGACCAGTGGGTCACGACGGCGTCGTGCACGTGCACCGCCCCCCTTCGGACGGCCGGTCGTGCCGCTCGTGAAGTGGAGGAGGGCCGGGTCCTCCGGCCGGGTGGGGGCCACGGGCAGGTCGCCCGACGCCTCCGTCAGGAGCGCCGCGAGATCGGCGGTGCCGGGGATGGGTCCGCTCGCGTCGTCGTCGACGACGAGGACGTGGCGGAGCGAGGGGACCTGCGCACGGATGCGGGCAACCTTGCGGCGGTAGAGCGACGTCGTGGTGACGAGGACGGACGCCGAGCCGAGGGTGAGGCGCGTCGCGATGGGTTCCGGGCCGAACGCTGCGAAGAGGGGCGAGACCACGCAGCCGCGGGTGAAACCGCCGAGGACGGCGGTGTACAGCTCGGGGATGCGCCCCGCGAGAACGAACACCCGCTCTCCCGGGTGGACGCCGAGCCGGCGGAGGACGTCCGCGAAGCGCTTCGCCCGGAGCGACAGGTCACGGTAGGTGACCTCCGCGACGGCGCTGCCGTCGAGAAAGCGAAAGGCGACGTGATCGCGCAACGGACCATCGGCGTGCCGGTGGACCGCCTCGTGTGCGATGTTGAGCCCGCCGCCGGGCAGGCCGTCCAGGTGGGCGCGGGCGCCGGACCACGTGAAGGTGCGGCGTTCCGCCTCGTAATCCGCGAGGTGGGGCGGCACGCGAAGCTCCCGGGGGGACTTCCGGATGATCGGAGGTCGGGCGGGTGGCTGACCGTCCATACCAGCCAGAGTGACCGACCTCACAGCGCTCGCAAGGGTCCTTGGTCCCGATCGGCTCGGCGCCCCAGCGCACCCCCCATTCCCGACCCCTAGGCTGGATGCCACAACAGCGAGAAAGGGGGAAACCCATGGTCGTGGTCACCGGTGTGCACGTGGTGGTGAAGCCCGAGTTCGTCGAGGCCTTCGCCGAGGCGACGCTCGAGAACCACCGGAACTCCGTCCAGGAACCCGGCAACCTGCGGTTCGACGTCCTCCGCTCGGCCGCGGACCCGACCCGCTTCCTGCTGTACGAGGTGTACGAGTCCCAGGCCGCGGCGGACGCGCACAAGCTGACCGCCCACTACCTCCGCTGGCGGGAGACGGTCGCGGAGATGATGGCGGAGCCGCGCGTGGGTGTGCCCTACACCGTCCTCGCACCCCTGGACCCTGCCGACTGGTAGGCGCGTCATGGACAGCTTCACCTTCGCCGCCCCGGGCCAGATCGTCTTCGGAGCCGGGCGGAGCGCCGAACTCGGCGCCATCGTCCGCTCCCTCGGGTCGCGGCCGTTCGTCCTCACCGGTTCGCGGCCGGACCGCCACGCCACCCTCCTCGCGGACCTCGACGCTCCGGCCCCCTGGCCGACGGCGCACGAGCCCACCATGCAGACCGTCCGCGACGCCGTCGCCGCCGCGCGGGACCACGGCGCGGACGTCGTCGTCGGGATCGGCGGCGGATCGGTTCTGGACGCCGCCAAGGCGGTGGCGGCGCTGCTGGTGAGTGGCGGTGACCCGCTCGACCACGTCGAGGTGATCGGTCGCGGTGAGCCGCTGCCCGACGTCGTCGCGCCCTGCGTCGCCGTCCCGACGACGGCGGGCACGGGTTCCGAGATGACCACCAACTCGGTGCTCGCCTCGCCGGAGCAGGCGGTGAAGGTGAGCATGCGCGGGCGGACACTGCTGCCGCGGGTGGCGCTCGTCGACCCCCTGCTGACGATCGACTGCCCGCGGACGGTGACCGCCCACAGCGGGCTGGACGCCCTCACGCAATGCCTGGAGGCCTATGTCACTCCCTTCGCATCCCCCCTCACGGACGGCTTCTGCCGTGAGGGCCTGCGGCGTGCCGGGACCAGTCTGCGGGCGGCGTGGTGGGATGGCGGCAACGTCGGGGCGCGCACGGACATGGCGCTGTGCGCCGCCCTCTCCGGGCTCGCACTGGCGAACGCCAAGCTCGGGGCGGTGCACGGTTTCGCCGGTCCGCTGGGCGGGATGATCGACGCACCCCACGGCGCGATCTGCGCGGCCCTCCTGCCCGCCACCACCCGAGTCACCGTGCGGGCGCTGGTGGAGCGGGATCCGGGTAACCGCGCGCTCGTCCGGTTCGAGGAGGCCGGCGAGCTGCTGACCGGCGTGTTCGGCATCCACCCGCTCCTCGGCTGGCTCGAAGACATCACCGCCGAGTTCGGTATCCCCGGTCTGCGGGACCTGGGCCTCCGCGAGGAGCGGATCGGGGAGGCGTGTGCCAAGGCGCGCACCGCGTCGAGCATGAAGGGCAATCCGATCGCACTCACCGACGACGAGTTGCGGGAGATCCTTCGCGCGGCGATGTGACTCCCTCCACCACCAGGCGGTGGAGGCGCGAGAGGGGCGTGCCGTTCATCTCGGCGCCCCGCTCACCGACACGAGAGCAGACCCATCGCCTGGGACGCGAGCCGATGCAGCTGATCGGCGAGCGCAACCGGGATGCCCTTGCCCTCCTGCGCCTGTACCAGGTTCACGAACGCGCCGAGTGAGCCGCAGGCACTGACGGCACCGTCCGTGCGGCTCAGCGCGGCGCTGGCCTGATCGAGCTTGGCGGACAGGGCCTGTCCCAGCCCCGGGGAGATGGTGCCATCCGCCTCGGCCGTGGCCACTATGCGGTCGAGGCGCGCAAGGAGAGCCGGCGGCGTCGGCGGCGCGATGGATGGTGAGGGTGAGGGCGGAGGCGGTGCCACGGTCGGAGGCGGTGCCGGGGCGGGGGAGGCGGG
>JALHDK010000133.1:5830-6615 GCA_022838965.1 Actinomycetales bacterium
GGGGAGGGTGCCGCCGACGGCGCGGCGGGTTGGGAGGGTGCGACAGGCGACACCGGCGCGCGTGGTGGTACCGCGACTCCCGGGTTCGTGCGGTCGCGCGGCGGCGGTGCGAGTCCGGGCGGGCGGACCTGAGCGTCCTCCCCGACGGGAGGTTCCGCCGGACCGGACTCCGCCGCGGACGGTTCCCCCGGAAACGCCCACACCTCGTGGGCGTCGGACTCGAACGGGAAGCCTGTCGGTCCGGGGCCGGCGATGACGACGAACGGCGTCGGAACGGACTGCTCGGCGGACGTGGGTCGTGGCGTGGAGGAGTCGCCGGGGGAGGTGACGGAGCAGCCGAACGCTGCCGCCATCGCGAGACCGCACGCGGCGACGGCGCGACCCTGCCGGGCCGTGCGGGGGTGACGGTGCCTGGCCGTGCAGGGGCGACCCGGCAGGGCCGTGCGGGGGCGACGGTGTTTGGCCAAGCGATCGCCTCCTCGCAGCTCGCGAATGGGCGAAGTGTAACCCCTTGGTTGAAGGTTCACGAGGGGTGTGGGGCAGCGATCGAACGGGGAGCGGCGTGACGTGCGCGTCCCGGGACGACGTCGCGCGCGATCCGGACCCGCGATCCCCAGCTGACAGGACGGAAGCGATCTATGATCTCACTCACAGATCAGGCGGTGGTGAACATGCGGACGATCGAGCGGCTGACGAGCGCCTACCGGAACGCCCGGGTCGAGGAGTTCGACGAGAACTCGAAGTACATCATCCTCAGTGACTGTCACCGGGGCGACGGATCCATG
>JALHDK010000134.1:0-5110 GCA_022838965.1 Actinomycetales bacterium
CTGGAGAAGCGGAACATCAAGGTCGAGGCCGACTTCATGATCGAGCGCATCGACGCCGCGGAGAAGAAGATCGTCTCCTTCGACGAGCGCGAGATCCCCTTCGACCAGCTCGTGACGGTGCCGCTCAACATGGGGGCCGACTTCGTCGCCCGCTCGGGACTGGGAGACGAGCTGAACTTCGTCACCGTAGACAAGCACACCATGCAGCACACCACCCACCCGGACATCTTCGCGCTCGGTGACGCGAACAACCTGCCCACCTCCAAGGCGGGTTCGGTGGCACACTTCTCCATCGACATCTTCGTGGACAACTTCCTGCAGCTCATCGCGGGCCGTCCCATGACCCACAAGTTCGACGGCCACGCCAACTGCTTCATCGAGTCCGGGGATCGCAAGGCCCTGCTGCTGGACTTCAACTACGAGACCGAGCCCTACCCCGGCAAGTATCCCGCCCCGGTTGTGGGGCCGCTGACGCTGCTGGGCGAATCCCACATCAACCACCTCAGCAAGCTCGCCTTCCGCTGGGTGTACTGGAACCTGCTCGTCCCGGGCCGCCCCATCCCCCTGCCGCCGGACATGTACATGGCCGGTAAGAAGACCAACGTCTGACACCATCCTCCACGAAAGGACCCGCATGCCCACCACCACCATCGCCGGCCACCAGGTCGAGGTCAACGAGGAGGGTTTCCTCACCCAGCCCTCGCAGTGGACCGAGGAGCTCGGCGCCGCGCTCGCCGGCCTCATCGGCATCGAACTGACCGATGCCCACTGGAAGGTCATCCGCTTCCTCCGCAAGGACTACGAGGCCATGGGCGAGACCGCCACCCTGCGCCGCGTCTCCACCCAGATGGGGATCCCGGTCAAGGACCTGTTCACGCTGTTCCCGGGCAAGCCCGCCAAGAAGATGTCCTACGTCGCCGGGCTGCCCAAGCCCAAGGGCTGCGTCTGACCGCCCACCGGATCGGAGAACAACACCATGACTGACCAGCCCTTCGTCCCCTCCTTCGACGACGACGCCTCCGCCGGCCGCAAACTCGTCATCATCTGCTCCAAGGGCAACCTCGACATGGCCCTCCCCGGCCTGATCATCGCGAACGCCGCCCTCGGTGAAGGCATCGAGACTCATCTCTTCTTCACCTTCTGGGGCTTCGACATGATCAACAAGAAGACCATGGGGAACCTCAAGTTCAGCTACCTCGGCAACACTGCGATGCACCTGCCGGGCCAGTTCGGGTTCTCCATGCCGCAGCTCCTGGCCGCCCTGCCCGGTATGACCGCCGTGACCACGAAGATGATGAACAAGCAGCTCAAGGACCTGGACGTGCCCGCCATCCCCGAGTTCCTCGACATCCTCGTCGCCTCCGGCGGCCACCTGTGGGCCTGCAAGATGAGCGCCGACATGGCGGGCCTCACCCTTCCGGACCTGCACGAGGGCGTCGAGGGCGTCATCTCGGCGACGGACATGCTCGAACTGGCCGAGGGCGCCCAGATGCTCTTCATCTGACCGCCGACCGGCCGAGGCGGCTCACCCCGCCGCGGACCCCCAGTAAGGCCCTCGCGCGATGAGCCCCGCTCTGGCCGCGAGGGCCTTCGCCGTGTGGTCCACCGGGTCCTCCAGGATGAGCGGCTCGAAGCCCGCGTCCTCCACGATCGACACCGCCACCATCAGGTCGTTCAGCTCGCCGAGCTCGTCCTGGATCTCCTTGAGCCCGGCCGTGAACGCCGCGCGCTCCTCCGCCCGGTCGGTGAACAGGTCCGCCGTCACCTCGGTGACGTAGCGCAGCTTCTTCGCCTCGATCCGCACCCGGTGCCGCGGCCCGGTGGGGAGGTCGGCCAGCTCCACACTGAGCGACAACAGCGCCCACCACCACAGGTCGAGCTGCTCGGCCACCACGGTGCGCGCCGCGACGGCCGCACCCGGCGCCCCCCGCCAGGATCCCTCCGCGGCGTCGGTCCGGATGCGGTCGAGAGCCCGGCCCCACTTCCGCGATCGCACCACCCGCTCGACCTCCTCGGCGAGGTGACGACGACGCTTCACCAGCCGCGCCCGGAGCGCCGCGACGTCGTCGGGGTGGACGGGAGCGTCGCCGTCGTCGAGGTGCTCGAGGAACACGTCGAGGTCACGCAGCTGCCCGAAGGGCAGAGCGATCCGGCGGAGCTGGCCCTGGGCGCGCTCGAGACGCTCGTCGCCATGGAACAGCGGGGTGAAGAAGGACAGGGCGGCGCGGAGCTTGCGGGTCCCGATGCGGAGCTGGTGCAGGGGCTCGACCCCGTGCCCGTCGCAGAACTCGGTGGCGTTGGCGGTCACGCCGTCGGCCAGCCGGGTGAGGACGGCCGCACAGTAGTCGCCGGCCGCGATGGGCACGGCGGGCTCGTGGGGCGGGGGCGCGCTCATGTGACGAGTGAACCCGGAACACGCGCGTCCGCGCAACGGATTGGCGGGGAAACGGCCGATCGCCCCGGAGGACCCGCCGTACGCTGGAGCATGGCCACGAAGACTCCCCCACCGCAGGACCACGCCTCCGAGGAGCGCGACCCGCACAAGGTTGCGCGGATCTCCAACCGCACCTACGAGGCGGAGATGTACCGCCTCCAGGGCGAACTCGCGAAACTGCAGGTCTGGGTGAAGGAGACCGGCCAGCGGGTGGTCATCATCTTCGAGGGCCGCGACGCCGCCGGCAAGGGTGGCACGATCAAGCGGATCACCGAGTACCTCTCCCCGCGGGTGGCGCGCATCGCCGCCCTCCCGGCCCCCACCGAACGTGAACGCACGCAGTGGTACTTCCAGCGCTACATCGCGCACCTGCCGGCCGCCGGGGAGATCGTGCTGTTCGACCGCTCCTGGTACAACCGTGCCGGAGTGGAGAAGGTCATGGAGTTCGCCACCCCGCGCGAGGTGATGCGGTTCATGAGGCAGTGTCCGCTCTTCGAGCAGATGCTGGTGGAGGACGGCATCCTGCTGCGGAAGTACTGGTTCTCGGTGAGCGACAAGGTGCAGTACGAGCGCTTCCAGAAGCGTCTCAACGACCCGCTCCGGCAGTGGAAGCTGTCCCCTATGGACCTCGAGTCCATCACCAAGTGGGAGGAGTACTCCCGCGCCAAGGACGAGATGCTGGTTCACACCGACACCCCGATGGCCCCGTGGTACCAGGTCGGTTCGGATTCCAAGAAGGCCGCGCGGATCAACATGATCCACCACCTGCTCGAGTCGATCCCCTACAAGGAGATCCCGGTGGGACCGATCGAGCTGCCACCGCGCCCCGAGGGCTTCGGGTACCGCCGGCCGTCGCTGACCGTCAACACGTATGTGCCGGACTACGCGGCCACCCTGCAGCCCG
Organism: Actinomycetales bacterium; assembly: GCA_022838965.1. The sequence goes on from JALHDK010000134.1 coordinate 3,339, forward strand.
TCACCAAGGGTCCGGAGATCCTGGACCGCGAGGACTGATCCGCGGCGGACTGATCCGCGGCGGGCCGGGTGGCCCGGGTTCGCGCGGCGGTCAGCCGAGCAGTGCCTTCATCCGTCTGGCGATCGTCTCGGTGGCCTTCCTCGGTGCCACCCGGGAGAGAACGTCCATGGTGCGCGCGTCCTTCCCGATCACCACCCGGAAGGCGCCCTTCTCCATGGCCCGGATGATCCGGGTGGCGGCCTCCTGGGGCGAGGTCAGCTTCATCCCGGTCCCGGGCCTGGAGGCGTCCACCCGGGGTACCTCCACGCCGGAGTTCGTGGTGATGTTGGTGGCCGAGCCCCCCATGATGACGATCGTCACGGCGAGATTCGTTCCCATGAGTTCGGCCCAGAGGCCCTCGGTGAACAGCATCACCGCGGCCTTGCTGGCGCCGTAGACGGTCTGGCCCGGCACCGGCGCGACGGCGCCCATGCTGGCCACGTTGACGAGGGCGGCAGCCGGGCGGTTCCGCAGCACCGGGAGGAACGCCTTGGTGGTGTTGACCGTCCCCCAGAAGTTGACGGCCATGACCCGCTCCATGGCCTCGAAGCCGAGGTCCGCCACGGTGACGAACGGCTGGATGATCCCGGCGATGTTGAGGAGTCCGTCCACCCGGCCGTGGGCGGCGATCACCTCCTCGGGAAGCGCCGCGACGCGCTCCCGGTCGGTCACGCTGAGGGCGTGGGAGGTGAGCCGCTCCCCGGCCCCGGCCAGCCGCGCGGTCTCGGCGAGACCCCCCTCGCTGAGGTCCACGGCCGCCACGCGGGCGCCGCGCCGCAGCAGCGCGAGCACCACCTCGCGTCCGATCCCGCTCCCGCCCCCGGTGACCACGAACACGTGGGTGTTGATCTGCATCATGGCTCCTGTGCCGTCGTGCCTACCAGCCCATTGTGCCGGGTTCGCCCTTGAACGGCCCCACCACGGCGCTGGTGATCCAGCCGCCGTAGAAGCCGCCCGGCTGGGGAGTCACCGTCTCGCCGTTGACGGTGCACCGGTCCACGAGTCCCGCCATTACGGCCACCATCCCGGCGATCGCCTCGAAGCCCGGCGACGGCGTCTCGTACGTCCACGCCGCCCGGGGGGCGACGGCGTCGCCGACCACAATGTCGAAGTAGCTGGCGCGGCCCTTCCACTCGCACCACGTCGAACCGCCGACGGGCTGGAGGACGCCGTCGGCGAAGGCCTCGCGCGGGAGGTAGAAGGTGGGGGGATGACTGGTCTCGAGCACCCGGACCGCATGGTCGGTGCGGGCGATCGGCCGGCCGGCGAAGTGGATCTCGATCCTGCCGCTGAACTCCTCTACCCGTGGCGGGCGGGGGTAGTCCCACACGGACTCCTGACCGGGCCCGGGCGGAAGGGGGACGGGACGACGGCGCATACCCCGAGCCTACGACGTCGCCTCCGCCGTGGGCGAGGGCTGGCGGCCCGATCCGGCCGCGCTGGCGCTGGTGGCGTCACGGGCTGAGGCGGCAGCGTCGGCCCGGGCGAACATCCGACCCTCGGGATCGAGGCGGGCGAGCAGGCGATCGCAGATCTCCGCGAGCTGCGCCACCTGGTCCGGGGTGAGCGGATCGAACACGGCCTCGCGCACGGTGGTGACGTGGCCGGGAGCCGCGTGGACCACCTTCTCCCAGCCGGCGTCGGTGAGCACGGCGTTCGTGGCGCGGCCGTCGCTGGGACACGGGATCCGGCGGATGTAGCCGCGGTTCTCGAGCCGGGACACCACCCGCGAG
>JALHDK010000134.1:5123-11867 GCA_022838965.1 Actinomycetales bacterium
CGGCGAGCTCGCTCATGCGGAGGAGCCGGTTGGGCGCCTCCGAGAGCATGGCGAGCGTGAAGTAGTCGAAGTGGGTGAGCCCCTCGTCACGCTGCAGCTGGCTGTCCAGCACACCCGGAAGCAGCTCCAGGACCGCGCCGAAGCGCAGCCACGCGGCACGTTCCACCGGGGTCAGCCATCGCACAGCCTCACCCGCCGGCTTGTCTTCGCTGCTCATGAGTGGATCCTACCAACCAGTTGCATCTACAACTAATCGATGCTACTTTGCTTGTACCAACAACCATCAGCCCGGCTCGCACCGAACCGGACATCGAGAGGACTCCCCCATGACCAACGTGACCATCTTCGGAGACGGCAACATGGGCACCGCCATCGCGAGCGTGCTCGCCGGGGGCGGCGCCACCGTCGGGCACATCACCACCGAGACGCCCGGCGCCACGGTGACGGGCGACGTCGTCGTCCTGGCCGTCCCCCACCCGGCGCTCGAGGGCATCCTCGCGGCCTACGCCGACCAGTTCGCGGGCAAGGTGATCGTGGACATCACCAACCCGCTGAACTTCGAGACCTTTGACTCGCTGGTGGTCCCGGCGGACTCCTCGGCCGCCGCCGAGCTCGCAGCCCGCCTCCCGGAGTCCACCGTGCTCAAGGCCTTCAACACCAACTTCGCGGCCACGCTGGCCGCCGGGTCGGTCGGGGGGAATCCCACCACCGTCCTCGTGGCCGGCGATGACGACGACGCCAAGTCCACTCTCATCGCGGCGGTCACCGCTGGCGGCCTGCGGGCGATCGATGCCGGTTCTCTCGCCCGCGCCCGCGAACTCGAGGCACTCGGGTTCCTGCAGATCACGCTCGCAGCGCGGGGTGCGATCGGCTGGACCGGGGGCTTCGCCGTCGTCCCCGGGGACCGGGGATAGCGCGGATCCTCCCTCGGCCGAGGGACCCCGGGTACGGACCCCCCTCGGCCGAGGGACCGCCGGTGCCAGCGCTCACAGCGAGGCCGGATCCACCGTTTCGTACAGGTGGAAGGCCGGCTCCTCGTACGGATGGACGGACAGGACGGCATCCACCACCCGCCGCGCCACCGGACGCTCGCACACCACTTCAATACGCTCCTCCACCACCTCCTCCAGCTCCCCAATGCGCCCGATCGCCGGGCGGGCGCCGTCGAGAGGCTCGAACCTCCCGATTCCGGAGGCCGAGAAGGAGCACGCGCGATAGGCCCCGATCTGACCGGCGCCCGCCTCGGCGGCGGCCAGCCGGACGGCGTCGGCGTGGGTGGTGGGCACGAAAACGACGAGCACGATCACCCGGCCAGACTCGCACGGATCAGGTGAGCCTTGCCTGCCTATCCGGGCAGCGGCCGCTCGGCTACGCTGCGTCCTGGCGAGCGCGCACGCCGCGCCGCGTGCACGCCCGCGCACGGGCGAACGCGGAGGTGCCGGCCATGGAGGCCATCGAGACAGCCGGTCTCACCAAACACTTCGGCCGTGTCCACGCGCTCGAGGACCTGGACCTGGCCGTCCACGCGGGCGAGATCTTCGGATTCCTGGGACCGAACGGTGCCGGCAAGTCCACCACGATCCGCCTCCTCCTCGGTCTGATCCGCCCCACGCGCGGCCGCGCCACCATCCTGGGCATCCCGGTGGGGGACGTGGAGCGGGCGCACCGGCACGTGGGGTACGTCCCGGGCGACGTGGCGCTGTGGCCGCAGCTCACCGGATCCGAGACCCTCGAACTGCTCGGCAACATCGCCGGCCACACCGACCGCCGCTTCCGCGACGAGCTGACCCAGCGCCTCGAACTCGATCCCTCCACCCGCATGCGGTCCTACTCGAAGGGGAACCGCCAGAAGGTGGCACTCGTCGCGGCGCTGATGGGACACCCGGACGTCCTGCTGCTCGACGAGCCCACGGCCGGCCTCGACCCCCTCATGGAGGCGGAGTTCCAGGCGATCATCCGGGAAGGCAGCGCGCGCGGCCAGACCGTGCTGCTCTCCTCCCACATCCTGAGCGAGGTGCAGGACCTCTGCGACCGCGTGGCCATCCTCCGCGCGGGCCGGCTGGTGGAGGTTGCGGCCCTGGACGAGCTGCGCCGGCTCGGGTCTCCCATCCTCGAGGTGGTGGTGGCAGGCCCTCCACCGGTGTTCGACGACGTCGCCGGCGTGACAGCCGTCGAGGCGGTGCCCGGCGTGGCGGGCGGGTATCGCATCACGGTCACCGGTCCGCAGGCGCCCGTGCTTGCCCGGCTCGCGGACGTGGACGTCGTGAGGCTGCGGACGGTGGAGCCCAGCCTCGAAGAGATCTTCCTCGCGTACTACTGATATGGCTACACCCACCGCCGCCGTCGCCCGCCTCACGCTGCGCCTCCTGCGGCGCGGGTTCCTCGCCGTCGCGTTCGGCGTGGCGGCCTACCTGGTGATCGAGATCGTCTCGTTCACCCAGGGCTACCCGGACGAGGCCTCCCGGGCCTACCTCGAGGTGTGGGGCCGCGACCCGACCATCCGCGTCATCTCCGGGCCCCCGACGGCGGTCACCACCCTCGGCGGGTTCGCGATCTGGGACGCAGGCTGGATCCTGCAGACCATCATCGGCGCGTGGGCGATCACCGCCACCACCCGACTCCTCCGCGGGGACGAGGACGCGGGCCGGGCCGAGGTGGTGCTCGCCGGCCCGGTGATGCCCGCAAGGCAGCTCCGGGCACAGCTGGGGGTGCTGGTGGCGGCATGCCTGGCGCTCGGCGCGGTGGTGACGGCCACGTTCCTCGTGGGCGGCGCGCAGCCAGCCGGGTCGGTCGCCATCGGTGGAGCGTTCGCCGCGTTCGGGGGGACCGCCGTGGGGATCGCGGCCGTGACCTCCCAACTGTGGGACACGCGCGGACGGGCTGTCGGCATGGCCGCGCTCGCGCTGGGGCTCGCCCTGCTCCTGCGCATGGTGTCCCTGAGCGGGGACGCGCGCGCCTGGGTGGCATGGCTGACCCCGTACGGCTGGACGGACACCCTGAGGTCATTCGGGGACAACCGCTGGCCGGTCCTGCTCGTCCCGGCGGCTGTGATCACGGGCTTGGGGGTGGCGGCGGGGCTGTTGCGGCGCCGGCGGGACGCGGCGGCCGGCGTGCTGGCCGCGGAACGGACGCCGCGCTCCCGCGCCGCGCTGCTCGGGAGCCCGCTCGCGTTCGCGTGGCGGTCCAACGCCCGCGCGCTCCTCGCGTGGGCCGGCGGACTGGCGGTGTGGAGCGCCGGCATCGGGGCGCTCGTGCCCACCTTCACCACCAGCCTCGAGAACGACCCTGCCTTCACGGACATCCTCGCCATGCTCGGGATGGATGCCACGGACATCACCCGCGGGTTCGCCGGCCTGATGGGGACGATCCTCGGGCTCGTGGTGGCGATCTACGCCGCCTTCCGGCTGGGAGCCGTGCGTTCAGAGGAGTCCTCCGGACGTGCGGAGCAGGTGCTGGTTCGGCCCGTGCCGCGGTGGCGGTGGCTGGGGGGCCACGTGCTGGGCCTGGTGGTGTCGGTGGTGGTGCTGCTCGCCGTCGCCGCCGGCATGGCGTGGCTGGGGGGCGCGGCGGCGGGCGGCGGCTTCGCCGCAGCCGACATCTTCGGGGCGCTGTTCAACACCCTCCCGGCGGTGCTGGTGTTCGCGGGGGTGGGAGTGGGCGTGTTCGGCGTCGCGCCGCGGCTGACCGTCCCGCTCGGGGTGAGCCTCCCCGTGGTCTCCTACCTCCTGGGGGTGGCCGGGCCGCTGCTGGACTGGCCGGAATGGGTACTCGCCATCTCCCCTCTGCACCACCTCGCCGCGGTGCCGGTGGAACCCTTCGCGTGGCCGGCCGCCTTCGCACTGGCCGGCGTGGCGGTGGCGACGACGGCGGCGGGCGTCGTCGCGTTCTCGCGGCGCGACCTCGTGGGGGCGTGAGGGCCTGGGGGGCCCCATCTCCCCCAGGGACGTGAGACTGGCTGGCGTCCGTGGGCATTCTCACGTCCCCACGGCCACAACAGCCCGCGCCCCACAGCCCGCGCCCCACGGCCGGGTGACGTGCCGGCGCCAGCTCCGGGCCTGCCGCCGCGGCGCACCTACCGCAGGAACAGCGCGCGCAGCCGGCCGGTGGTCAGCCAGAGGCCCAGTACGGTCATCACCACGAAGTAACCCACGTGCACCGGGGTGAGCGCGGTGAACACCCCCACCGAGAGCTGGCGCATGAGTTCGATCCCGTGCCACAGCGGCATCACCTTCACGAACCACTGGATCGGCTCCGGGTAGACGCTGATGGGGTAGAGCGTGGAGGACAGCAGGAACATCGGCAGCATGAAGAAGTTGATGACGTCCATCTGCTGGAAGGTCTTCATGAAGCTCGTGACGCCCATCCCGAAGCTCGCGAACCCGAACGCCACCAGCACCGCCGCCGGGATCATCAGCAACGCCCAGGCCCCGCTCACGATGCCGAATCCGTACAGCACCGCCATGAACCCGAGCGCGTAGAGGAATCCCCGGAGGAGCGCCATGAAGATCTCGCCGATCGCCACGTCCAGGGGACCGAGCGAGGTGGACAGCATCCCCTGGTAGAGCTTCGCGAAGTGCATCTTGAAGAACACGTTCCAGGTGGAGTCGTAGATCGCCCCGTTCATGGCGGAGGTGGCGAGCAGCGCGGGCGCGATGTACGCCACGTACGCGATCTCCTGCCCATCCGGTCCCGTCACCGAGCCGATCAGTCCGCCCAGGCCGAAGCCCATCGCCATCAGGTAGAACACCGGCTCGAAGAATCCCGAGAGGAGGATCATCCAGTTCTGGGCGAGGATCACCTTGAAGCCGCGTTCGATGACCGAGCGGGCGTTCCCGGAGTACAGGCCGCGCAGCGGCCGGTTCTGCCGCTGCAGGCGCTCGAGGATCTCCACGGAGGTGCTCATTCGTTCAGCCTCCGCCGGTAGTTCCGCGTGGAGAGCCACATCCCGGCCACCACCAGTCCCACGAGGTAGGCAAGGTGGACCACGACCATCCCGGGCGCCAGGTCGCGGCCGTAGTTCGCGACACGCGCCAGCTCGGTGCCATGCCAGACCGGGGAGAGCCATCCGATCCACCGCAGGTACACCGGCATGGCGGTGAGCTCGAAGAACGTGCCGGCGAACAGGAACATGGGCATCACCACGAAGCGCTGGATGAACGCGAACTGGAAGCCCTCCTCCCGCAGCGTCGCGGAATACGCCTGCAGCGGCGCTCCGAAGGCGAGGGCGGACAGCGCCCCGACGGGAATCGCGAGCCAGGACCACCCGCTCCGGCTGGCGCCGAACAGCTGCATCAGCACCCAGAAGACCGACGCCTGCGCCAGGAACCGGAACGAGACGGCGAGGAGGTGGCCGACGGCGATCTGCCCGGGTGTGAGTGGCGAGGCCAGCGGACCGTAGTAGATCCGCTGCCACTTGAAGCCGCTCATCACCGGGTAGGTGAGTTCACCCCCGGCGGTCATCACCGCCGTCGACACCAGCAGCGCCGGCGCCACGAACGTGAGGTACGGAACGCCGTCGATCGTGCCGGCGTTGGCGTCGACGACGGCGCCCAGACCCACCCCCATGGCGAAGAGGTAGAGGAGGGGCTGGCCGACGTCGTAGACAAGGACCGGCCAGCCGTATCCGCGCATCTGCCGCAGGACGTGTTCGGTGAAGTACCACCAGCCCCGGGCGCGGGCGCGCGTCGCCTGCACCCCGGGCGCGGGCGCGGTGCCGGTGTAGACCAGCCGGTTGGTGTCCTCCAGCGCGCCGGGAGCGACGTCAGTCAATGAGACTCCTTCCGGTCAGTCGCGCGAGGTGAGCGGGTTGAGGCCACGGGCCGTGACCTCCTCCATCGCGGCCTCGCCCGAGTCGGCGTAGATGAGGATGCGGTCCGGCAGCACCTCGTTCCGCTCCCCCACACCTTCCAGCCGGTCGACGACGGCGGCGTTGCGTTCGGATCCGAACCTCACCTCCAGCACCTCCCGCGTGGAGTACTGCCGGATGAGCGCGGCCGGTGACCCCTCGGCGACGATCCTGCCCCTGTCCATCACGATCAGGCGGTCGCACAGCTGCTCGGCCCGAACGGGGCCGGCAAGTCCACGACCATGCGGATGATCGGCGGTACCTCCACGCGCACCAGCGGCACGCTCACTGTCATGGGTCTGGACCCCGAGACACACGGTCCCGAGGTCCGTGCACATCTCGGCGTCGTCCCGCAGCAGGACAACCTCGACGAGGAGCTGCGGGTGCGGGAGAACATCATCTCCTACGGGCGGTACTTCGGGCTGCCCTACGCCTACCTCCGCCCCAAGGCGGAGGAGTTGCTGCGGTTCGCCCAGCTCACCGAGAAGGCCGGCGAGAAGGTCACCGCGCTGTCGGGCAGCGTGGCTGCCGTGTAGGGCAGCCGGATGAGGGGGCTGGCGATGCTGCCGTTCGGCGGGTAGCGCGGCGTGCTCAGGTTGAAGGCCCACGCTCCCCCCTCGCCGAGCAGTCGCGCCGGGGCGCGGAAGCTGAGGTGGCGGTAGGCCACCGGCTCCTCATCCTCCGTGACCTCGGGCGTCGCGGTCAGGATGTCCAGCGCGCGATCCATACGGCCGCGGAAGTCTGGAACCAGCGTCTCAATTTTGATGTTCGGGCTTTTCTCGCGAATAGCGGTAATGCAGTCAGCGAAGTGCTGAGCACCGCCATCACGCAGATCGTCACGGTCAACGGAGGTAATAACGACATAACGCAGCGCCATATCGGCAATGGTCTGCGCCAGT
>JALHDK010000135.1 GCA_022838965.1 Actinomycetales bacterium
TCCCGACTCTGAGGACACTGCACATCGCGACCTGGTTGCCCGCTGCGGCGCCCATCCACTCCGCGTCATGGTTGCCCCACTGGAAGTCCACGTTCCCGAAGCGGATCAGTTCCTCCATGATCTTGTGGGGCCCGTTGCCGCGATCGAAGATGTCTCCGATGATGTGCAGCTGGTTCACGCAGACCTTCTGGATCATGCCGCACAGGCCCGCGATGAATCCCCACACCATGCCGGATTCCGAGATGTGGGCGATGATGCGCGCGCTGTATTCCCGCCGGAAGGGGTCACTCGCGTCCGTGAAGAGCAGTTCCCGCAGAATGGGGGCGTACTCTGCGGGCATCTTCTCCTCGACGGCGCTCCGGCGGTACTTGACGGAGATGTAGCGGCACAGGTCGACGAGCCGGGCGATCGCGGCGCGCAGCCACTCGGAGTCCGCGCGGCCGCTCTCGCGCATGATGCGCAGCACCTTCTCGGGGTCGTAGACGAGATTCGCGAGCTGGTTCTGCTGTTCCTCGGGCAGGGTGTCCGCGAACAGTTCGCTGATCTTCTGGCGGATGTTCCCGGACGCCGAGCGCAGCATGTGAATGAAGGCGTCGGCCTCGCCGTGCAGGTCCGAGAAGAAGTACTCGGTTCCCTTCGGGAGTTCGCCGAGTCCCTTGAGCCTGATCAGCTCACCCTGGATGGTGGGGATGTTGGGATAATCCTTCGCCAGCAGCCTCAGGTATTTCTCGCTTGACATGTGGGCCTCCCGAAAAGAATGTGCGCGCGGCCGTATCGCCGCACAGCACCGGCGATGATGTCACGATACCCACAGGGGAGCGGGGGTGGTCCCGCTTCCCCGGAGGAGTTGATGCCGCGCGGGGCGTGCCCCGCCCGATCAGTCGTCCTCGTCCAGCGCGTCCTCCAGCACCTGCTCCATGGCGTCCTCCCACGTCAGGCACATCTCGAGGACCGCCACGACGGCATCACGCAACTCCGCGGGTGTCAGCTCCCACATGTCCGAGAGCTCCGGATGCGGCGGAATCGGCCCGACAAGGTCGCTCAGCCGGCGGCGGTCCCGCTCGGGAAGCTCCCATTCCTGGTCGATGGCGCGGAGCGTGTCCCGCAGCACGAAGCGCGCGGGATCCCGCGCCCCCTCGAGGGCGACGGCCGCGGCCTCGAGCCACGCGCCGTCGTCGAACTCGACCTCCTCCGTCAGCCTCTCGAAGATGAGCATCTCCGCGGCGGCGGCCGCCGGGAACTGTTCCTCGTGGTCATCGAACGGCAGGGCGACGGCGCGATCCACGTAGCGCAGCGCCCGCTCCCGGTCCGTTCGCCACCACCGCAGCGCCTTGGCGAGCAGGTTCTCCGCAGCTCTCCACGACGCCATGCTGAAGGGTTGCAGGGTGCGGCCGGAGATCTTCGCCGTGTTGCCGAACGCCCGGTTCTCCTGCTCGCGCAGGTAGGCCTCGAGACGTTCTCTCAGGTCATCGGACACACGTCGACCCTAGCGGACCAGACGGAGCCCGGTCGTGAGCGCCCGCGGCCTGGTCATCCGGACCGGCCACCACGGTCCACGGGACCGGCCACCACGTGGTCCGCGTTGTTGTCGGTGCCCGGCGGGATGATGGGGGGCATGCAGGTACACGAGTTCCGGCGCGGTCAGGTGAGCGTGCTGGAGTGCGGCCTGCAGGAGGATCTGCTGGATCGGGCGGGCGCCGGAGCCGCGGCAGTCACCTTGCTGGAGGACTTTGCAGAGCTGGAGGTGAACGAGGGGGCCCTGGTGGCGTCGGTGCGGGCAGCCGCCCGGGCCGAGTCGCACGCAGCGGCGTTGAAGGCGCGCTATGCGGCGCGGTTGGCGCAGTCGGCGCAGCTGACCCACCCCTCGTACACGGGTGTGATCGACGTGGCGGCGGAGGAGATCGCACTGGCGTTGCGGGTCACCCGGGTCGAGGCCGAGCGGCTGGTCGCGGTGGGAAAGGCGATCACGGGTGCCCTGTGGGCCACCGGGGACGCGCTGGATGCGGGCCACATCACCTTCACGAAGGCGTGGGTGATCGCGGACTGTCTCGCCGGCAAGGATCTCGCGATCGCGATCGCCGTGCAGGAGCGTGCCCTGGAGCGGGCTCCGGAACGGACCGCCCCGGAGTTGCGCCGCGACATCGAACGGATGCTCGTCGAGTTCGATCCCGAGGCCGCCGACGAACGCGCGGCCAGCGCCGCTGCGAAGCGTACGGTGGGCCGTCCCCGGCCCGCCGGGGACGGGATGGCCCGCATGTCGCTGTTCCTGCCGGCACCCGACGCCGTCGCGCTGGACGTCGCCCTCGACTCGGCGGCCACCGCCGCCCGCGCCGCGGGCGACTGCCGTACCACGGGTCAGCTTCGTGCCGACGTGCTCGCCGAGTGGGCGGCCACGGCGGCGGCCTCTGGCACCACCCTCACGACGACGTCGGGCGTGCCGGTCACCTCGCCGCCGGTCAGGATCGCCGTGACCGTGCCGCTGGAGGTCCTCGCCCGGGCGCTGCCCGGCTTCACTCCCCCTCCATCGGTGGGCGAGGTGCTGCGCGACGAGATCCTCGGCACGCCCTCGAGCGCACCGCGCGGGGACGTCACGGGCCCGGCGGAGGGGCACCGCACCGAGGCGGCGTGGCTCGAGGGCTACGGTCCCATCGCCGCCGCGGTGGCGAGGTTCCTCGCGGCGGGAGGCACATGGCAGCGCATCGTCACCGACTCGCTCACCGGTGCCCCGCTGGACATCGGGCGCACCCGGTACACCCCACCGTCGGACATCGCCACCGCGGTCCGGCTGCGGGACCGCACCTGCGTACGCCCCGGATGCTCCGTGCCGGCTCACCGGTGCCAGCGGGACCACGTCCACGACTGGGCCAAAGGCGGGGACACCTCCGCCGCCAACCTCGCCTCGGAATGCCCGCGCGACCACACGATCAAGTCAGCCGGCGCCGGCACCCCCGGGCCGCTCCTCCGCGACGGCAGCCGCACCTGGACCTCCGCGCTGGGCCACACGTACACGCGGCTGCCCGACCGCCCGCCGCGCCTCCACGGCCCCGCCGCGATGCCTCCGCCATCGCCGGACGACGACGAGCCGCCCTTCTGAGACGAACCGCCCTTCTGAGGACGCGAGTTCTCCGCCGCCGTGGCGTGCCCGCGATCAGGTGGAACCCGGAGCGCCCTCGTCATGGTCGGCCTGGCGCTGCAGCGCCCCGGCCCGGAGAAGGGCGGACTCCAGGGACTCCCCGACGCGCCGGGTGGCAGGGAAGACGTTCTCCGCCCCCAGGACCTCGAGCGCGCCGGTATTGACGAGCTGGCGCCACACTCTCTCGCCCACGCCGCTGAGGACCAGCCAGCCGCCGGCCGCCGCGAGACGCTCGTGGTATCGGACGATGGTGCGGATGAAGGTGCTGCCGAGCTCCTCCTTCCCCCGCAGTCGCAGGATGACCACCGCACCCGCGGACCCCGGCCCCACGTCGGGCAGTTGGCTCTCGAACACTCCCGCGGACGCGAAGAAGAGGCTGCCGTAGGGCGTGAGGATGACGACGTCGCCCCCAGCGAGCTCGCGCGGCGGCTCGACCTCGTGCGGCATCCCCCCGGGTTCGAGGACCCACCTCACCACGGTGACCCGGTTCGACTGGCGCGCGACGAACAGGATCACCGAGATCCCCACGCCGGACAGGACCGCGTACTGCATGGGCACGAGCAGGGTGAGGACGAACGTGATCGTCATGATGGTGGCCTGGGTCTTGCCCGTCCTCCACACCATCCATGCCTGGTCGATCTTGAAGGTGCGGAATCCGATCAGCATCAGCAGTGCGGCGAGAGCCGGCATGGCGATGTACCCGGCTATCGGTCCGGCCAGCAGGATCACCAGGATCATCACACCGGCGGCGATCACATTGGCAGCCCGCCCCCGGCCGCCCGCCGCCACCACGATCGCGGTACCCGACATGGAGCCGCCCACCGGCATGCCGCGGAGGACACCTGCCACGAGATTCGCGATCCCCTGGCCGCGGAAGTCCCCTGAGGCGTCCGGATACCTGCCGTCCGGGTTGGGCTGCGACTGCGCGACGGCCGCACCCTGGACCAGCCCCACGAAGGCCAGCGACGCTGCGGGGATGAGCAGGTCGGGCACGGCGGACAGCAACGGCAGCACAGGTGGCGGCAGGCTCCGCGGCACCTCGGCGACACTCGCCAGGTCCGGCACCCCGAGGCCGGGCAGCAGCGCGGCGCCGGCGGATACCGCGACCACTGCCACGACCATGCCGAGCGGGCCGAGCCGCGTCCGCTCCAGCAGCAGGATCCCGGCGATCGTGAGCGCGGCCACCGCGACGATCGCCCACTGGAAGGATCCCACGTTCACCAGGGTGTCGACGGCACGGATCACCCGGTTGCCGCCGCGACCGTCGTAACCGGTCACCCCCGAGAGCTGGCCCAGCATGATGTTCAGGGCGACGGCGTTCACGAATCCCGTGAGGACGGCGTGCGGCACGTAGCGGACCAGCGAGCCGAGCCGCGCCAGCCCCGCAGCCAGCATGAACAGCCCGGTGAGGACCACCAGGGTGGCGAGCGCGCGTGCGCCGTCGGGTCCCCGGAGACCCGGGGTGTCCGCAACGATCACCGCCATCGCGCTCGTGCCCTGGACCGACATGACGACCGAACTGGTCGAGAATGCACCGGCTAGCGAGCCAAAGAGGTAGCCGTACAGACCGGCCACGGGGCTGAGGCCCGCGAGCAGCCCGGTGGCGAGGCCATCGGGCACGCTCACGAGGCCCTTCACCAGGGCCGCGCGCAGGTCGGCCGACGCCGGCACCCCGACGCCAGCCACAGGGCGCCGCAGCCGCGGCGGCACTGGCATCCCCTGACTCAGGGTTGGACGATCTCGAAGTCGGGGTCGGTCCGGTCCAGCACTCCCAGCAGCGTGGCGAGCGCACCCCGATCACCGATCACCTCGGCGCCCGCCGACTCCAGCTGGTCGATCTCGAGGTGTCCGGTCAGGAGCCCGAGCAGGAGCGGCATCGGCAGCCGCAGCGTGAGGTCCGACGCCGTCGGCCGCGGCCGCGCGGTGTGGGACAGCACGCCGTTGTTGAGCGTGAGCCGGTGGACCTCCGAGCGGTCGGTGAGATCGATGTCGATGGTGAGGTGCAGGTCCCACGCGCGCGGCCCGTCCACCCGGATGGCGATCACGTCGAACCACTGCTCGGGAGTGAGCTGGGCGTACAGGTCGGGAGCGTTGGCGCTCGCCGGGGTGCCGAACGAGCCGTGGCGCAGCTCGTGGGCGGCCGAGAGGTAGGCGCACCGCCAGGTCCCGTTCTCCGCCCCGTAGCCGAGCTGCTCGAACGTGTCCGCGAGCAGGGCGCGGCCCGCGGCATGGTCGGGCTCCGCGAACACCACATGGCTGAGGACCTCCGCCACCCAGCGGTAGTCCCCGGCGGCGAAGGAGTCCGCCGCCTTGGCCACCACCGCATCCGCACCTCCCATGTACTCCAGGTAGCGCCGCCCGGCCTCCGTGGGCGGGTGCTTCCAGAGGTTGGCGGGATTGCCGTCGTACCAGCCCATGTACCGCTGGTAGATCGCCTTGACGTTGTGGCTCACCGACCCGTAGTAGCCGCGGGCGTGCCACGCGTTCTCGAGCGCCGGGGGCATCTGGATCGCCTCGGCGATCTCGCTACCCGTCATGCCGAGGTTCATCATCCGCACGGTCTGGTCGTGGAGGTAGGCGTACAGGTCGCGCTGCAGTTCCAGGAAGTGGATGGCGCGGTCGTGGCCCCACGTCGGCCAGTGGTGGGAGGCGAACACC
>JALHDK010000136.1:0-2928 GCA_022838965.1 Actinomycetales bacterium
ACCGGCGGCCGGCCGGGCAACAACCCCTTCGCCACCCAGCAGGGCATGCCGCGTCCGGGCGGTGCCCCGCGGCCGGGCAACAACCCGTTCGCGACATCCCAGGGGATGCCGCGGCCCGGTGGCACCGGCGGTCCGCGAGCGGTCCCGGGCGTCCCTCGCCCGGCCCCCGGCACCCGCGCTCCCCGGCCGGGAACCCCCGCCACGGGGGCGCGTCCGGGGCCCCGTCCGGGTGGGGCGTCACGGCCCAATCCTGGGATGATGCCGGGCCAGAGCGGCGCCGTCCGTCCCGGCACCACGGCACGTCCCGGAGCGCCCGCCGGGCGTGGGCGTCCGGCGAGCCCCGGGCGCGGCGCCCCGGCCAGCGGCGCGGGTCCCGCCGCCCCCGGTGGCTTCCCGAGCCGTGGTGGTACCGGCCGCGGGCGCGGCAACACCCAGGGTGCGTTCGGGCGGTCGGATGGCCGGCCGGCGCGGGGGCGGAAGTCCAAGCGGGCCAAGCGGCAGGAGTTCGAGCAGCAGCAGGCGCCCATCATCGGTGGCGTCCAGATCCCCCGCGGTGACGGTGCGGAGATCCGTATCCGCGCGGGGGCGTCCCTGGCCGACTTCGCGGAGAAGATCGACGTCAACCCCGCCTCGCTCGTGACGGTGCTCTTCCACCTCGGGGAGATGGCCACGGCCACGCAGTCCCTCGACGAGGAGACCTTCCAGGCCCTCGGCGCCGAGCTCGGGTACAACATCGTCGTGGTGTCGCCGGAGGACGAGGACCGCGAGCTCCTCGGGTCCTTCGACATCGACCTCGAGGCCGAGCTGGCCGAGGAGACCGACGAGGAGCTCATGCCCCGTCCCCCGGTCGTCACGGTCATGGGTCACGTGGACCACGGCAAGACCAAGCTCCTGGACGCGATCCGGTCCACGGACGTCGTCGCCGGCGAGGCGGGCGGCATCACGCAGCACATCGGCGCGTACCAGGTCCGTGTCGAGCACGAGGGCGTCGACCGGGCGATCACCTTCATCGACACCCCGGGTCACGAGGCGTTCACCGCCATGCGTGCCCGCGGTGCCGAGGTCACCGACATCGCGATCCTCGTGGTGGCGGCTGACGACGGCGTGATGCCCCAGACCGTCGAGGCACTGAACCACGCGCAGGCGGCGGGCGTGCCGATTGTGGTCGCCGTGAACAAGATCGACCGCGAGGGTGCCAACCCCGCGAAGATCCGCCAGCAGCTCACGGAGTTCAACCTCGTGGCCGAGGAGTACGGTGGCGACACGATGTTCGTCGACGTCTCGGCGCTCAAGCGCATCGGCATCGACGATCTGCTGGAGGCCGTGCTTCTGACGGCGGACGCCGCCCTCGACCTGCGCGCCAACCCCAACAAGGACGCGCGCGGGGTGGCCATCGAGGCGAATCTCGACAAGGGCCGGGGTGCGGTCGCGACCGTGCTCGTCCAGTCGGGGACACTCCACGTCGGCGACGCGATCGTCGCGGGTACCGCCCATGGACGGGTCCGCGCGATGTTCGACGAGCACGGGAACTCCCTGCCGTACGCGGAGCCGTCGCGTCCGGTGCAGGTGATCGGCCTCACGTCTGTGCCCCGCGCCGGCGACTCCTTCCTGGTGGCGCCGGACGACCGCACTGCCCGGCAGATCGCCGCGAAGCGCGAGGCGGCCGAGCGCGCGGCCACGCTGGCCAAGCGGCGGAAGCGCATCTCGCTGGAGTCCTTCGACGAGGCCCTCAAGCAGGGCAAGGTCGAGACCCTCAACCTCATCATCAAGGGTGACGTCTCCGGTGCCGTCGAGGCGCTCGAGGACGCCCTGCTGAAGATCGATGTGGGCGAGGACGTCCAGTTGCGCATCATCCACCGCGGCGTCGGCGCCATCACCCAGAACGACGTGAACCTCGCGACGGTGGACAACGCCGTCATCATCGGATTCAACGTCCGCCCGGCCGAGCGCGTGGCCGAACTGGCGGACCGCGAAGGCGTCGAGCTGAAGTTCTACTCGGTGATCTACAACGCCATCGAGGACGTGGAGAACGCCCTCAAGGGCATGCTCAAGCCGGAGTTCGAGGAGGTCCAGCTCGGGACTGCCGAGATCCGCCAGATCTTCCGGTCGTCCAAGTTCGGCAACATCGCCGGTTCCATCGTCCGGTCGGGTTCCATCCGGCGCGGCAGCAAGGCCCGCGTCCTGCGGCATGGTGTCGTGGTGGCGGACAACCTGGAGATCCAGTCGCTCCGCCGCGAGAAGGACGATGTCACCGAGGTCCGCGAGGGCTTCGAGTGCGGTATCGGCCTCGGGTTCAAGGACATCGAGGAGGGCGATGTGATCGAGACCTACGAGGTGCGCGAGAAGCCGCGCGGCTGACCCATGGCCCCCGTACCCGCCCGGGTACGGGGGCCATCGCCGTTTTCCCCCACGGCGACGCGTTCCCTACGATGGGGCAGCATCACCCCCCACCGTTCGAGGCTGTTCCATGACCACTACCGCCGCGCCGGCGCGCCTGAAACCGACCCAGAGGTACGGGCTGATCGCCGGTGTCGTCGCGTTCGTCCTCCCGTTCGTCCTTGACATCCCGGGTCTCGACGAGCCGGGCGAACGCATGCTCGCCATCTTCCTGCTCGCCATCGCCTTCTGGATCACCGAGGCACTGCCCCTCGTGGCGACCGCCGTCCTCGTGATCTTCCTCGAGGTGCTGCTCATCTCGAACGAGGCGCTGCTGCCGGTGGGAGAGGAGGCCCTGGCCTACTCCGCCTACTTCGCGGCCCTTGCGAATCCGGTGATCATCCTCTTCCTCGGAGGCTTCCTGATCGCCGACGGCGCCGCCACGTTCGGGCTCGACCGGAACATCGCCGCCGTCTTCATGAAGCCCTTCGCCGGTTCCGGTCGCCTGACGCTGCTGGGGCTCATGCTCATCACGGCTGCCCTGTCGATGTT
>JALHDK010000136.1:2960-11499 GCA_022838965.1 Actinomycetales bacterium
TGCCCTGTCGATGTTCATGTCCAACACCGCGACCACCGCGGCGATGTTCGCCGTCGTCATCCCCATCCTCGCGGCGGTGCCCAGCGACAGGGCCCGCGCGGGCGTGGCCCTCTCGATCCCGGTGGCGGCCAACATCGGTGGCATGGGAACGCCGGTCGGCACGCCCCCCAATGCCATCGCGGTGGGTGCGCTGGCGGCGCGCGGGGAGACCGTGTCGTTCGTGCAGTGGATGATCCTCGCCGTGCCGCTCATGCTCATCATCCTCGTCGGTGCGTGGTTCTTCCTCGCCAGCCGGTACGTCCCCCGGGGCACCCGGCTCGAGCTGGCGCTCGATGCGGACTTCGACCGCTCCCGGCAGGCCATGATCTACTACGTCGTCGCGGGGAGCACCGTGCTGCTCTGGATGACCGAGCCGCTCCACGGGATCTCGTCCAACATCGTGGGCTTCCTGCCCGTGGTGGCGCTGCTGGCCACCCGGGTCATGGGCGGGAAGGACATCCAGGCGATCTCGTGGCCCGTGCTCTGGCTCGTCGCCGGCGGCATCGCCCTCGGTACCGGCGTCGGAGCCACGGGCCTGGATGCCTGGCTGCTCGGATCCTTCAACTGGGCGGCGCTGTCCTCGCTGGTGGTCATCGCGCTGCTGGTTCTCATCGGCCTGGCCATGTCCAACGTCATCTCGCACTCGGCGGCTGCCAACCTGCTCGTACCCCTGGCGCTCGGCTTCTCGGACGTCGTCGGCCTCAACATGGCGATGATCGCCGTCGTGATCGCGCTGGCGACGTCCCTGGGCATGTCGATGCCGATCTCCACGCCCCCCAACGCCATCGCCTACGCGACGGGACAGGTCCCCCTCAAGGAGATGGCCGTGACCGGCCTCGTGGTGGGCGTCGGTGGCGCCCTCCTCCTCGCCTTCCTGATGCCACCCATCTGGGAGGGGTTGGGGCTCCTGTGACGGCGCAGCTCCTGATCCTCGTGGTGGGAACCGGCGCGGAGCCGGTGGCGGCCGAGATCCGCGAGGCGCTGCCCCGCACCGTGGAGGTCGCCCAGGCCCCCGACGCGGCCGCCGCCCTCGACGTCGTCAACAGCCGGGACGCGATCGTCCCCCTCATCACCCTCATCGCGGGGGAGGCTGACGTCGACCGGGCGCTCACCGGGTTGTTCTCCGACGACCAGATGCAGGACACCCGATCCATCGTGCTGACCTCCCGGGCGTTCCATGACGACGTCGCGGACGCCATCGACCAGGGCCGGCTGCACACGCTCGTGATGCAACCCGCCCCGCCCGGACTGCTGGGGTGGATGGTGGTGTCCCAGTTGGCCAGGTGGATGGTCGATCACGGGATGGAGCCCGTCGAGCCGGTCCCCATGCCCGGAGGGCCGCGCGAGACGAGCGAACTGCTCCATCTCCTCGAGGCGAGCAACGAGGAGCTCACCGCCCGAATCGTCAGCGGCATCGACCATGCCCTCACGCGCCGGCCGCGTCTCCGGCTCCCCGCCGGCGTGCGCCTCACCCGCCAGGGCGAGTACGTGGACGGGGTCTACATCGTGATCTCGGGGAAGGTGGCGCTCACCCGGAAGACTCCGTCGGAGAACCTGCTCCTGCACCACGCCTCCACCGGTCCGGTGGTGGGCCTGGTCTCGCTCGCCCGGCAGGAACGGGCCTTCTTCACGTCGACGACGACGACCGACGTCGAGGCGATCCACGTCTCCACCGATCAGCTGGATCGGGCGCTGCGGCTCGACCCCGGGGTCGCCGAGGGTCTCGCGGCCGGGGCGATCCGCGGCTTCACCCTCCGGCTCCTCCGCTCGGAGGAGCTGCAGGTCGAGCGCAACGAACTCAACGTGAAGCTCAAGAAGGAACAGAAGCGGCTCGCGAAGGCCCTTGCCCAGCTGGAGGCCGCCCGCCTCGAACTCGTGTCGCAGGCGCGGTTCGCGACCCTCGGGGAACTGGCCGCCGGCGTGGCGCATGAGCTCAACAACCCGGTCGCGGCGCTCCAGGGGGCCGCCGCGAACCTCAGCGATCACCTGGCCACGCTGGTGCGCTCGCACCCGGACGCTGCCATCCTGAGCGGCGTGCTCGCGGGAACGCTCGATCGCCCGAGCCTCTCCACTGCCGAGGAGCGCAGGATCCGCCGGGAGATCGAACGCGTCACCGGTGACCCCGAGGCGGCGTTCCGACTGGTGTCCGCAGGGGTGGTCGATCCGGCGGTCGCCTCCCGGGTGGACAGGAGCACCCTCGGGATCGTCGAGGCGGCGGCCATGCTCGGGACCGCCGCGCGCAGCATCGACGTGGCCACGACCCGGATCACCGACCTGGTGAACTCGCTGCGCTCCTACGCGCGCCCCGAGACCGAGGTGCTCGACGATGTCGACGTGAACGCGGGGATCGAGGACACGCTCCACCTCGTCGCCCACCGGCTCCGCGGCATCGAGGTGGTCCGCGACTACGGCGACATCCCGCGGATCCGCGCCCATCCCTCACGCCTCGGCCAGGTCTGGACGAACCTCATCGTCAATGCCGCGGACGCCCTCGCGGGCCAGGGACGCCTCGAGATCCTGACGCACGCCGACGGCCCGCACGTCGTCGTCGACGTCATCGACAACGGGCCCGGTGTCGATCCTGACGTGCTGCCCCGGATCTTCGAGCCCCGCTTCACCACGAAGCACGGCACGATCCGGTACGGACTCGGGCTCGGGCTCAGCCTCGCCTCCCGCATCGTGGAGGAGGCCGGCGGAACGATCACGGTCGACTCGGTGCCCGGTCGTACCGCTTTCACTGTCGCCATCCTGGTCGTCGAGGACGAGCCGCCGGTCCGGACGGCGCTGGCGCGCGACCTGGCGCCGTTCGCGAAGGGTGCACGCATCGAGATGGCCGAGGACGTCACGGACGCGTGGCAGGTGGTCGATGAACTGCAGGCCGACGGCGACGTCCTCGCCCTCATCCTCGCGGATCACCGCCTGCCGGGCGTGAGCGGGGTCGACTTCCTGGTCTCCACCATGGGTGACCCGCGGACCCGCGCCAGCAAACGGGTGCTGGTCACCGGTCAGGCCGGCCACGAGGACACCATCCGGGCCATCAACGAGGCGGAGCTCGACCACTACATCGCCAAGCCCTGGGAGCCGGAGGACTTCCGCGCTGTGGTGCGCACCCAGCTCACCGACTTCGTCCTCGATTCCGGGCTCGACCCCCTGCCGTACCTCACCGTCATCGACGGGCAGCGCGCCCTGCGCACGCTCCGGGAGCGCCCCGACGGACGCTATCGCTGACCCCTTAGGGTAGGACCCATGGCTGATCCACAACGCGCCCGCAAGCTCGCGGACCGCATCCGGGAGATCGTCGCGCGCATGCTCGAATCGCGCGTGAAGGACCCGCGGCTCGGTTTCGTGACGGTGACGGACGCCCGCATCACCGCGGACCTGCAGCACGCCACGGTGTTCTACACCGTCCTCGGCAGCGAGGAGGAGCGCGCCAGCACGGCCGCCGCCCTCGAATCCGCGCGCGGCCTCATCCGGTCGGAGATCGGGCGGCAGACGGGACTGCGGCTCACGCCCACCCTCGAGTTCGTCCCGGACGCCCTCCCCGAGGCCGCCGCACTCATCGAGGAACGGCTGCGCGAGGCCGCCGCGCGTGACGCCGAGGTGGCGCGGCTCGCGGCGTCGGCCACCCCTGCGGGCGACCCCGACCCGTACCGGAGGCCCGGGGACGAGGATGTCCCCCAGGAATGAGGTGCTCCCCGCCCGACGGCATCGCGCTGATCGACAAGGCCGCCGGCTCCACCTCGCATGATGTCGTCGCCCGGATGCGGCGGCTCTGCGGCACTCGCCGGATCGGGCACGCCGGGACCCTCGACCCGATGGCCACGGGCCTGCTCGTCCTGGGGGTGGGCCGTGCCACCAGGCTGCTCACCCACCTCGTTGGCCTGCCCAAGGCCTACGCCGCCACAATCCGGCTTGGCCAGGCGACGGTGAGCGACGACGCCGACGGCGCCCTCTCGGCCGCGGTGGGGGTCGGGGACCCCGACCGGCTGGCGGGCGCCCTCCCGGAGGCACTCGCACAGCTGCGCGGCGACATCCTCCAGGTGCCCGCCAGGGTGAGTGCGATCAAGGTGGCCGGCGAGCGGGCGTACGCGCGCGTGCGGGCCGGCGAGGACGTGCAGCTCGCGGCGCGACCGGTGACGGTCACGCGGTTCGACGTCGTCGGACAGCGTGCCGGGCGGGCCGATGACGGCACCCCGGTCCTCGACCTGGACGTGCTCGTCGAGTGCTCGTCGGGCACGTACGTCCGCGCGCTGGCGCGGGACCTCGGCGACGCCCTCGGGGTGGGCGGGCACCTCACCGCGCTGCGACGGACCGCCGTCGGACCGTTCCGGATCGAGGAGGCCCGGACGCTGGACCAGCTGGAGAACGCCGTCGACGGCGTCCCGTTGACGTCCATGACGGCGGCTGCCCTCCGATGCTTCCCCGCCGCCCTCCTGGACGAGTCGTCCACGGCTGCCGTGCGGCACGGCGCCCCCGTCCCTGCGCTTCCCGCGCCCGGCCTCCACGCGGCGCTGGCGCCGGACGGGCATCTGGTCGCCCTGGTGGAGAACCGCGGAGCGACCGCGCGGGCGCGGCTGGTCGTGGATCCGGCCTAGAATCGAGTGGAACCTGACGCAGGAGGACGAGTCATGGACTGGTGCGGGCGATGCGACGACGAGGCCGCTGATCGCGGCACCCGCGGCTAGTGCAGGTATGGCACGGGCGCGGGGAGGTTCCCGCGCTCGCCGGCTCCGTCGTGACGCTCGGGATGTTCGCAGGCATGCACCGTGGCCACCAGGCGGTCGTGGGCCGGACGGTGGAGCTCGCCCGCCGGCGCCGGGTACCGGCCGTCGCCATCACGTTCGACCCCCACCCCGTGAAGGTGCACCATCCCGAGCGCTACCACATCCAGCTCACGAATCTCGGCCAGCGGCTGGCCCATCTGGAGGAACACGGCATCGACGCCACACTGCTGATCCGGTACACGCGTGAGTTCTCCCGGACCAGCGCCGAGGACTTCGTCCGGGACTGGATGGTCGACCTGCTGCAGGCACGCGCCGTCGTGGTGGGGGAGGACGCCCGGTTCGGGCGGGGCAACACCGGGGACGAGCGCCTCCTCCGCGACCTGGGGAACCGGTTCGGGTTCGAGGCGGTGATCGTGCGGGATCTGACGGACCCGGAGACGGGCCGGCGCTGGTCCTCGACATGGGTGCGCGAGGCGCTCGCCGCAGGCGACGTCGAGACCGCCGCCCGGGTGCTGGGCCGCCCGCACCTGGTGCGTGGCGAGGTGGTGCACGGGGCTCGCCGGGGACGCCAGCTCGGGTACCCCACCGCGAACCTCGACACCGACGACATCGGAGTCGTTCCGCGGGACGGGGTCTACGCCGGGTGGCTGACCGACGGCGGGATCCGCTACCCGGCGGCCATCTCCGTGGGCGCGAACCCGACCTTCGACGGTTCCAAGCGGTCCGTGGAGGCGCACGTCCTCGGACGCCACGATCTGGACCTCTACGACCATGTGGTGACTGTGGAGTTCACCCACTGGATCCGTCCCATGGTGGCGTTCGCCGGCGTCGACGCGCTGCTCGAGAGGATGGCCGACGACGTGCAGCAGTGCGCCCGGCTCCTCGGCGTCGCCCCTCCCGCGGCCCCTGCGCGCCCCTAGGACCGTGAGCTGGCTCACCGCAGCCGTCTCACGGCGCCCTTGGCCGGGCTGGTAAACTGGACAAGCCGTCTTACCGGCCACGGTCGAGTCATCGCCCGGGTGGACAGGCCCCGGCGCTCCGTGCAACGAACAATCGAAGGAGAACACGTGCCGCTCGCACCTGACGTCAAGCAGAAGATCATCGCCGAGTACGCCACCCACGAGGGCGACACCGGTTCCCCGGAGGTGCAGATCGCACTGTTGACGCAGCGGATCAAGGACCTGACCGAGCACTTCAAGACGCACAAGCACGACCACCACTCCCGTCGCGGGCTCATGCTCCTCGTGGGGCAGCGCCGTCGCCTGCTCGGCTACCTGCAGGAGGTCGACATCCAGCGTTACCGTTCGCTGATCGAACGGCTGGGTCTGCGCCGTTGAACCCCGTGGCCGGTCCCCCGGGACCGGCCACTGCCACAATCTCACACGACACATCACCGCGCGCGGACCGTTCGGTCCTCGGTAGTGGCTCCCGGAAGGCCAGTCCCCTCCGTGGGCTTCGATCGATGGCCGCCCGGCCGGGCCGGTCGAAGCAGAAGGAGGGGAGCCCATGGAGGGCCCCGAGATCAGATTCGCCGAAGCCACGATTGACAACGGCTCATTCGGCGTCCGCACCGTCCGGTTCGAGACCGGACGCCTTGCCCGGCAGGCGGCCGGATCCGCCACCGTGTACCTCGACGAGGACACCATGCTCCTGTCCGCCACCACGGTGGGCAGGACACCCAAGGACCAGTTCGACTTCTTCCCGCTCACCGTGGACGTCGAGGAGCGTCACTACGCGGCCGGGCGGATCCCCGGATCCTTCTTCCGGCGCGAGGGTCGCCCGTCCACGGAGGCCATCCTGGCGTGCCGGCTCATCGACCGGCCGCTCCGCCCCGCCTTCGTGAAGGGCCTGCGGAACGAGGTCCAGATCGTCGAGACCATCCTCGCGATCCACCCCGATGACGCCTATGACGTGGTGGCCATCAACGCCGCCTCGATGTCGACGCAGCTCTCCGGCCTGCCCTTCTCCGGACCCATCGGCGGAGTGCGCATCGCGTTCGTCGACGGGCAGTGGGTGGCCTTCCCGCGCCACTCCGAGGTGGAGCGGGCCGTGTTTGCCATGGTGGTGGCGGGCCGGATCGTGGCCGACGACGTCGCCGTCATGATGGTGGAGGCCGAGGCGACCGACAACGCGTGGAACCTCATCAAGGCCGGGGCCCAGGCCCCGACCGAGGAGGTCGTCGCCGCCGGCCTGGAAGCCGCCAAGCCCTTCATCCGGGCGCTGTGTGAGGCCCAGGCGCGCCTTGCGGCCGATGCCGCGAGGCCTGTCGCCGAGTTCCCGCTGTTCCCCGACTATCAGGAGGATGTCCTGGAGGCGGTGCAGGGACGCATCCGCGACGACGTCGCCGAGGCCATCCGCATCGCGGACAAGCAGGCCCGCGAGACGCGCCTCGAGGAGATCCGGGCCACGGCGCTCGCGGAGTTCGCGGAGCGGTTCGCCGGTCGGGACAAGGAGATCTCCGCCGCCGTGCGGGCCGTGACGAAGCGGATGGTGCGCGAGCGTGTCCTCACCGAGGGCAAGCGCATCGACGGCCGCGGCCTGCGCGACATCCGGACGCTGTCCGCCGAGGTGGAGGTGGTGCCCCGGGTGCACGGCTCCGCGCTGTTCGAACGGGGAGAGACCCAGATCCTGGGCGTCACGACGCTCAACATGCTCCGGATGGAGCAGCAGATCGACTCGCTGTCGCCCGTGACGCGCAAGCGGTACATGCACAACTACAACTTCCCGCCCTACTCGACCGGAGAGACCGGCCGGGTCGGCAGCCCCAAGCGCCGCGAGATCGGTCACGGGGCGCTGGCCGAACGGGCACTCATGCCGGTGCTGCCCACCCGTGAGGAGTTCCCGTACGCCATCCGCCAGGTCTCCGAGGCGCTCGGCTCCAACGGGTCCACCTCGATGGGCTCGGTGTGCGCGTCCACGCTCTCCCTGCTGAACGCGGGGGTGCCGCTGCGCGCCTCCGTGGCGGGCATCGCGATGGGCCTCATGAGTGACACCATCGACGGTGAGACCCGCTACGCCGCCCTCACGGACATCCTCGGGGCGGAGGACGCCTACGGCGACATGGACTTCAAGGTCGCCGGGACCCGGGACTTCGTCACCGCCATCCAGCTCGACACGAAGCTCGACGGCATCCCGGCCTCCGTCCTCGCCGCGGCACTGACCCAGGCACGCGAGGCCCGGCTGTTCATCCTCGACGTGATGAACGAGGCCATCGACTCGCCGGACGAGATGGCGCCGACGGCGCCGCGCGTCATCACGGTCCAGGTCCCGGTCGACAAGATCGGCGAGGTCATCGGCCCCAAGGGCAAGATGATCAACCAGATCCAGGAGGACACCGGCGCGGACGTCACCATCGAGGATGACGGCACGGTGTACATCGGCGCGGTGGACGCCGCGTCGGCGGAGGCCGCGCGCGCCATGATCAACGCCATCGCGAATCCGCAGATGCCCGAGGTGGGGGAGCGGTACATCGGCACCGTCGTGAAGGCCACGACCTTCGGAGCCTTCGTGTCGCTGACGCCGGGCAAGGACGGGCTGCTGCACATCTCGCAGATCCGCAAGCTGGTGGGCGGCAGGCGCGTCGAGGATGTCGAGGAGGTTCTGCCGGTCGGCTCGAAGGTCGAGGTGGAGCTGGCGGAGATCGACCCGCGCGGCAAGCTCTCGCTCTGGGCCGTCGTCGACGGCGAGGCCGGGCCGGCCGAGCCTGCCGAGCGCCGTCCCGAGCGTCCCGAGCGGGCCGAGCGTCCCTCCGAGCGGTCCGAGCGGTCCGAGAACGG
>JALHDK010000137.1 GCA_022838965.1 Actinomycetales bacterium
CTCTCACCGCGCGAACAGCACCTTCTGCCACGCCGGCCGGGCCGGAGCGGTACCCGCGTCGAGGATGGCCCGCCACGCCTCGTCTGTGAGGCGCTCCCCGGTCTCGCTCGTGAACTCGTGGAACGAGTACACCGCCCCCACCGCCACCTGGAACCCGTCGGACCCGGGCACGATGACGAGCATCCGGTCGAACCGGCCGGTTGCCACCTCCAGGACCACCGTGTTCCCGTCCTCCCCGACGCCGGTCGCGATGTCGGCGACGATGGCGGCGTCCTGGTCGCGGTCCACGCCGCCCATGTCGTCCGGGTCACCGGTCCGCATCGCGAAGCCCTCGAGGTCGGCGCCGATGGAGCGGAGCCGGTCGTTGTCCTCCGCGGACACCTCGCCGCCGGCGAGTTCCGTCCGGGCCACCCGGGCGAGGAAGTCGAACAGCTCGATCGTGTCGTCCAGCAGGGCGCCCTGCTCACCGAGGAGCCCTCGCTCCGCGAACCCGGTACGCAGCAGACCGGCCATCGCGCCGAGCCGCTCGAAGACCACCGAGTCCGGCTCCACCCAGTGCCGCAGGGTCTCCGGCTCCTCGAAGTCGCCGCCCATCTCCGCGAACGCCTGCTTGGCGTAGAGGATCGTGTCGTGCTTCAGTTCGGCGTAGGAGCCGAGCCCGGACTGCAGCGCCTTGGCGTCCCACGCCTCGCTGCGCTGGTGGTCGGGGAACGCCGCGCCCCGCTCGGCGAAGCTCGCGGCGATGGCGTAGAGCCACGCGTCATAGACGGTGTTGCCCCACTCCCCCACCGGGCGGTCGGCCACCGCGGCCGTCAGTGCCGCCACCTGGTCGTCGTAGCCGGCGAACTCGCCGGCACCCGCGGCGGCCTGGACGTCCACGGCCAACGCCGAACCCAGCACCGCCGCCACGTCCACCGCTGAGGGCAGCGACCGCAGCCGCCCCTCGGCGTCGGCCCCCACATATGGCGGGAGGAGCTGGTCCAGGATCCAGCCGTCGAGGACGAACCGGGTGCCCATCAGCAGGACCGACGCCCGGTCGGCGTTGATGCGCACCTCGCGCGTGGCCGTCAACTCGTCCACCACCGCTCCGAGCGCCTCGTCCCCCGCCAACGCCACGGGGTCATCGAGCCACGACGCACTCACCGCGCTCGCGGCGTCGGCCAGCTCCTGCGGGCGGTAGTCGTCGGCCACGCCGACGAGGAACGCCGTCGGCTCGTAGAGCAGCTCCCACAGCGCGAGCAGGTCCTCGTCCGCCACCAGCGGCCGGGTCGCGAGCACCGCGAGCCGCATCGGGTCGTAGGTCTGATCCCCGGACGGGGCGCCGATGGTGCCCGGCAGGCAGAAGCCCAGCTGGCCCAGGACGGACATCCCCAGGAAGTACCGGGTCAGGTCCGCCGAGCGGGTGTAGTGCCCGGGGGGCGTGAACATGGAGTACGCCACCTGGCAGCCGGTGATCGGCGAGGCGGTCATCGCCGTCCCGCGGGCGTCGATCAGCTCCTTCTCCTGCGCGGCCAGCGGTCCCGGCTCCACGTCGTGGCCGAGCGCCGCGGCCGCCACCTGGTACAGCTGCACCGCCCGGTCGGCGTCCTCCGCGAGCGGCGTGCCCGCCAGTTCGACGGCCTGGTCCTCGGCGCCCCTGAGCAGTCCGAGCACCAGGTCGTCCAGGGCCGGGAGGAGCGTCTCCTGTTCGGCGTCGCGCAGCAGCTTGTCGAAGACCAGGTGCCAGACGTGGTAGGCGGCGTCCGTCGTCACGTAGGAGGGAACCGATGCGTAGAGGTTGTCGTCGTAGAGGAAGTGCAGCTGGCGGTAGTCCGCCGGCACGACGACGAACCCCTGCTCCTCGAGTGCCGCCGCGACTCCCGCCTCGCCCACCTCGGACGTGAGGGCGGTTGCGACGGCGACGTCGCCGAGCGAGGCCGGCATCGCAGGCCCACGCCAGGCCGGCTCGTCCGGGTCGAGCAGCGGAACGCCCGCGAAGGGGGCGAAGGGGGCCTGCGCCGTCGTCGGGAGTCCGGCGAACACGGCCGGCGGTGTGGTGGTGGTGGGGCTCGCGCTCGGGGACTGCCTCGAGTCCTGCGGCGTGCACCCGACGGCGAGCAGCGCCATCGCCCCCGCCGCCAGGATGGCCGTTGCCTTCATGGTGTTGTCCTCTCCTCGGGAGTCCGGTTGATGATGACGGGTTCGGTGCGGCCGTCGCCGTCCACGTCGGCGCAGGCGGGGTCGCCAGCGCCCGGCAGGTCGGGCAGGCCGGGGAGGCTGGTGAAGCCGAAGCCGCCCCACAGGCTGGCGCCCGCGCCGACGCGGTCGGCGGTGGCCACGCTGGACGCGTAGCCGAGCGCGAGGGCGCCGTCGCAGGCCGCGACGGCGGCGACCGGCCGGAACAGGGTGCCCGCGACCCACTCCTGCGCCAGGTCGGGCCCGTAGAGGCCCAGGTGGAGGGACCGCCCGGCGTCGTCGAGCTGCACCACCTCGGGCAGGAGGCCGCTCACGACGGTCTCACGGAACGGACGGCGGAAGACGACGACGACCTCGTCGGTCCCGTCGTCGTCGGGGTCACCGACGGTGGCGGCCACGACGTCGACTCCGAGCGGACTCAGGCTGCCCGGCTCCGGGGTGGGCGGGACCGCCGGTTTGACCGTCCGGGCGAGCGTCCACCACGAGCCATCGAGGGCGACGGCGTCGCCGGCGGGCGGGTCCCACGTCACCGAACCGCCCGCGCCCGCGTGGGTGAGGCCGGTGCGGAAGGCGAGCACGCCGTCGTCGTCCGCGAGCAGCTCGACGAGGGAGCGGTCCTCGCCCGGGCGCACGGCGGGGGTGCCCAGCAGCCACCGCCGGGAGGCGGCATTGGAGTCGGCGACGGCATCGGCGGCGGGCTCGGCGGACGGTCCGACCCCACCCTGCAGCGCGCCCAGGAGGGCCAGTCCGGCGGCGGCGCGCGCTCCGCGCATGACGCAATCCTAGGCCGGAGGCGCCAGACTGGTGGGGTGGAGGGCTCCGCATGAGGGCCGCGCTGGTGCTCGCGACCCAGCTGCTCGAGGACCATCCGGCCTTCGCGGACCCGGACGTCGACGTGGTCCTGATGGTCGAGGCCGCTCCCGCGTTCCGGCGCCGCCCCTACCACGCGCACAAGATCGTGCTGCTGCTGTCGGCGATGCGCCATGCGGCCGAACGCCTCGAGGACTCGGGGCGTCGCGTCGCGCGCGTGGACCTCAGCCAGGGCCTGGGTTTCGCGGACGGGTTGCGGGCTCTCGTGCGTGAGCACGCGGTGACGGAGCTGGCGTGGATGAGCGCGACGGATCGCGGCGTCGACGCCCGCCTCGAGCGGCTCTGCCACGGGGTTGGGGTTCGCACTCGCCGCTACCCGGACGGCCTGTTCCTCACGCCGGCCCCGGACCTCGACGACTGGTTCGCCCGGCACCCGTCAGCCCGGATGGAGGACTTCTACCGCTGGCAGCGCCGCCGTACCGGCATCCTCATGGAGGGGGACGTGCCGGCGGGCGGACGCTGGAACTTCGACGCCGAGAATCGGCGGCCCCTCCCCCGCGGTGGCCTCGCCATCCCGCGGCTACCGATCCCCGAACCGGATGCGCTCACGCGCGCGGTGATGGGCGAGGTCGCGGAGGCCTTCCCCGACCACCCCGGTGACGCGTGCCGCTTCTGGCTCCCGGTCACGCCCGACGGCGCCCGCGCCTGGCTGGAGGACTTCGTCACCCACCGCCTCGCCTCCTTCGGACCGTATGAGGACGCGATGGCCGCCGACGAGCCGTTCCTGTTCCACTCCGTCCTCAGTCCGCTGTTGAACATCGGGCTGCTGCGGGTCGACGACGTCGTGGAGGCGGCGCTCGCGGCTCGCGACGACGTCCCCCTCACCTCCCTCGAGGGCTTCCTCCGGCAGGTGATCGGCTGGCGGGAGTACATGCGCGGCGCCTACCGCGCCGCTCCCGGGATGCGGGAGGCGAACTACTTCGGCCTCACGCGACAGCTCGAGCCGTGGTGGTACACCGGGCGCGACGTACCCGGGGACCTGCCGGTGCCGGTGCGGACCGTGCTCGAGCGCGTGCATCGCTGGGGCTACGCCCACCACATCGAGCGGCTCATGGTCCTCGGGAACTGGTTCCTGCTGCAGGGCTACCACCCACGCGCGGTGTTCGACTGGTTCTCCGCCCTCTTCGTGGACGCCTACGACTGGGTCATGGTGCCCAACGTGCTGGGCATGAGCCAGTACGCCGACGGTGGCGGGGTGGCCACCAAGCCCTACATCTCGGGCGGCGCCTACCTGCAGCGGATGGGGTCCTGGTGGCCGTCCGAGCAGGCGGCGCGTGACTCCGGCTGGACTGCCGCGTACTGGGAGTTTCTCGCCGCGCACGAGGCGAAGCTGGCGGACAACCCTCGGCTGAAGCTCCCACTCGCCCAGGTGCGCCGCCGCGCTACTCGTACAGCGCGATGAGCCGGCCGACGACGCCACCCTCGCGGAGGCGGTCGATCGCGCCCGGGATCTCCTCGAAGGTGATGCGGTTCATCGGCGGGTTGAGCTTGCCCGACTTCATCAGCTCGTAGATGCCGGCCAGGTCTTCCTTGGTGCCGGACTTCGAGCCCTGGAGGGTGAGCTGGTTGATGATGATCGGGTACGTGCTGATCGTGGCCTCGAGCCGGCCCATCCCCACCTGGACCAGTTTGCCGAACTCGGCGAGCACCTCGAGGCCTTGCGCCGTGGTGGTGCCGAACCCGGCATAGTCCACGACGAGGTTGAGGCCGACGTCCTTGAACTCGGTGATGGACTCGGCCACCGCCTTCAGGCCGATCTCGTCGGCGAGGGCACGCGCGGCAGGGTTCACCTCGGCGGCGTACACCTCGGCGCCCATCAGCACGGCGACCCGCGCGCCGATGTAGCCGAGGCCACCGAGGCCGATCACGCCGACCTTCATGCCCGCCGTGCACCCACCGACGGCGACCATGGCGTGGTAGGAGGTCAGGCCGGCGTCGGTGGCCATGGCGCCGAGGTCGAAGGGGACCTCGTCCGGGAGCTTGACCAGGTTGTCGTCCGTGGCGACCAGCTTGGCGGCGAACCCGCCGTCCCACTTGCCGTAGCCCAGGGCGTCGCCGTCGGACATCACCGGGGCGAGACCGACCCTGTCACCGACCTTCCAGTGCTCCATCCCCTCGCCCACCTCGGAGATCACGCCGGCGTTCTCGTGCCCCATCGTTCGGGGCAGGCCCTGCTGGAAGAGGGCCATCCAGCCGGCGTCGTCGAGAGCGGAGACGTCCGAGTGGCAGATCCCCGCCGCCTTCACGTCCACGACCACCTGGCCGGGACCGGCGTGCGGCTCGGGAACCTCGTTGAGCTGGAGCGGCTGGTTGGTGCCGGTGAACTGCCATGCCTTCATGTGAACGGATCTCCTTCGATCGCGGTTGGGGACGGGCGAGGACGGGCGCGCGCGCTGTGGTGTCCTCCTCTACGAGCGTAGACCGGTTCCCCACATCGTTCTCGGCGAGAGTCTGGAGTGGCCTTGTTCCGTCCACAGGGCGTGGGGGGTCGCGGGATGGTGTCAGTGCCATGCCATAGTCTGGACGCATGTTCGAACGCGGGGCATCGTCGCTGGTGGGAGGATCGACGGCGGTTCTCACCGCCGCGGGGATCGCCGCGTTCGCGTCCGTGCTGGCCGGGCTGCCCGCGGGGGTGACCGAGGGGGAGAACATCGACCGGATCCGGGCGCTGGAAGAGTTGAAGGCGGTGTGCGCCGCCGCCCAGGCCCGCGAGACCGCGGCGTTCGACGA
>JALHDK010000138.1 GCA_022838965.1 Actinomycetales bacterium
CCACGGAGTTCGTGGCGGTCATGGTGGCGGCCGTGTCCGACATGGCGCGGGCGATGCCGAAGTCCATCACCTTCACCTGGCCCGTGGGGGTGAGCATGATGTTGCCCGGCTTGATGTCCCGGTGGACGATGCCCTCGTTGTGGGCGTACTCGAGGGCACCCAGGATGCCGACGACGATCTCGATGGCCTCATCGATCGGCACCGCCGCGCCGTCCTTGAGAAGCTCGCGGACCGTGTGGCCCTCGACGTACTCCATCACGATGAACGGCTGGGTGGACTCCTTGCCGGTCGCGTCGATGACCCGCTCCTCGCCGGTGTCGTAGACCGCTACGATCGCCGGATGGTTGAGGGCGGCAGCGGACTGGGCCTCGCGGCGGAACCGGGCGTGGAAGGTGGGGTCCTCCGCCAGGTCGCGACGGAGCAGCTTGATCGCCACGGTCCGGGACAGCCGCCGGTCATGGCCGATGTGGACCTCGGCCATGCCGCCACGGCCGATGAGCTCGCCGACCTCGTAACGCCCCGCCAGCACGCGCGGGTCCATGTCTACCACTGCTCCTCCTCGGTGTGCTGCGGGCGGGGTCCGTCAGTGGCCGGGTCGGCGCGCTCGTCCCCCTCCAGACTATCCGCCCCCTCGCGGGCGGCGGGAAGCTTTGCCACGGTGAGCGGCTCGCGCGCCCAGGAACCCACCTGGGCGGTCGTGGGGCGCAGCACCGGGTCCTTGGCGAGCATGGCGCGCACCAGGCCGCGCAGGCGTGCCGGCACGGCGCCGGGGAGCTCGGGGACGGCGCCGTCGACGTGCGCGAACGCGGTGTGGACCGGGTTGGAGCCGTGAAACGGGGGGCGGCCGGTGAGCGCCTCGAACGCGCAGATGCCAAGGGCGTACACGTCCGATGCGGGAGTGGCGGGTTCGCCGGCCACCAGTTCAGGTGCTAGGTACTCGGCGGTTCCCATCACCCGGCCGGGTGCGGTGATCCGGGCCTGGCCGACGCCGCGGGAGATGCCGAAGTCGGTCAGCACCGCGCCCCGGCTGGCGAGCATGATGTTGGACGGCTTCACGTCGCGGTGCAGCACGCCGGCGAGGTGGGCGTCCGCGAGGCCGTCGGCGCACTCGCCCACGAAGCGCGCAACCTCCGCGGGGGACAGCGTGTGGCGGTGGGCGAGGGCGGTGGCCAGGCTGACGCCGTCGACGTACTCCATGACCAGGTGGTCCGGGCCGACGGCGATCAGCCGGACGACGTGGCGCGACGTCACCGCGGCGAGGTTGCGTCCCTCATGGAGCAGGCGGTGCCACTGGGCGGAATCCGGTGCGAGCTCCTCGCGGGCGAACTTCACCACCACGTCGGCGTGCTCGCGGGGATCCCTCGCCAGCCAGACCTCCGCCATTCCGCCGCGATGGATCGGTGAGACGAGCTCCCACCGGCCCGCGACCACGTCACCGGGTGCATGGCGCCAGATCATCGCTGAACCGCCGCCTGCACGAGCCGGCGCACGATGGGTCCGGCGCTGGAGCCGCCGTAGGCTGCGGAGCCGTCACGCCCGCCGTTCTCCAGCAGGACCGCGACCGCGACCTGGGGGCTCTCCGCCGGGGCGAAGGCGATCATCCACGCGTGCTGATCCTGCTCGTTGCCGGTCTCGGCGGTGCCGGTCTTGCCGGCCACGGTGACCCCCGGGACCTGTGCGGGCGTCCCCGTGCCGGAGGCCACGACCGCTTCCATGAGGGTGGTCAGCGTGGCCGCGGTCTCGGGGGAGAAGGGTGTGGAGAAGACGGTGGGGTCGGTCTGGCTGACGACCTGGAGGTCGGCGTCGCGTTCGGTGGCGATCAGGTACGGCCGCATCAGGGTGCCGTCATTCGCCACCGCCGCGGCGACCATGGCCATCTGGAGCGCAGAGACGCGCACGTCGAACTGTCCGATACCGGTCAGTGCGGTCTCGGCGTCGGACCGCGTCTCGGGGTAGATCGACGGGACGACGGGCAGCGGGATCGACAGGGGCTGGCCGAAGCCCAGCGCCGCCGTCATCTCCGCGAGTCTCTCCTGCCCCAGATCGATGGCGAACAGCGCGAACGTGGTGTTGCAGGACTCCTTGAAGGCGTAGACGAGTTCGCCGGTGTCGGCGCTGCCGCACGGGGAGCGTCCCGGGTTGCGCACGATGGCCGTCGACTGCGGCAGTTGCAGTTCGGCGGGCGTCGGGACGAGGCTCGTGGCGGTCCGCGTGGGGTCCTGCTCGAGCCACGCCGCGGTGACGACCACCTTGAAGGTCGAACCGGGCGGGTAGAGGATCGTGCCGGTGGCACGGTTCTCCAGCGGCTTCTCCGGGTCATTCTGCAACGCGTCCCAGGCCGCGGTGGCGGCGGCCCGGTCGTGCGTGGCGACGCTGTTCGGGTCGTAGGACGGCGAGGAGTACATCGCGAGGATCGCCCCGGTCCGGGGGTCGAGGGCGACGACGGCGCCGCGCTGGCCTTCCAGCGCGTCCGCCGCCACCTGCTGGAGGGCGGGGTCGAGCGTGAGCTCGACCGACCCGCCCTGCGGCTGGCGGCCGGTGAAGAGGTCCTGGATCCGCGACAGCAGCAGCGACTCGGCGGTGCCGCCGAGGATGTCGTTCGCGTACCGTTCCACACCGGTGGAGGCGCTGAACACGGTGGAGAAGTAGCCGGTGGCGTGGGCGTACAGCGCTCCGGGTTCGTAGGTGCGCTGGAAGCGGTAGACGTCGTCGATGGGCTCGGACCAGGCCACTCGCTCGCCCGCTACCACGATCGGGCCCCGGTCCCGGCCGAACTCGCGGTAGATGGTGCGCACGTTGCGACCATCCGCGTTGAGGGCGGGCGCCTGGAAGAACTGGACGGACGTCGTCGAGATCATGAGGGCCACGAGCATGAGGGCGATGACGGTGCCCAGGCGGCGCAGGGGGAGGTTCATCGCAGGTCCACCACCTCGGTGGGATTGTCGTCCCCCGGGGGCTGGGCGGCCGCCCGGGGGGTGTCCACGACGCGGGGAAGCGGTCCGCTGGGGGTGGGGGCCGGCTCGCGGGCCTCGTTCGAGATGCGCAACAGCAGGCCGACGATGATCCAGTTCGACAGCAGCGAGGAACCGCCGTAGGCCATGAACGGCATGGTCAGGCCGGTGAGCGGGATCAGGCGGGTGACGCCGCCGATGACCACGAACACCTGGAAGGCCATGACGAAGGCGAGGCCGGCGCAGAGCAGCTTGCCGAAGCCGTCCCGGACGCCGATGCCCGTGCGGATCCCGCGAAGGAAGAGCACCAGGTACGTCACGAGGATCGCGAGCAGTCCGGTCAGCCCGAGTTCCTCACCGAGGGAGGCCCAGATGAAGTCGGAGTTGGCGTAGGGGACGAGATAGGGGAAGCCCTTGCCCCATCCCGTGCCAGCCAGTCCGCCGGAGGCCATGCCGAAAAGCCCCTGCACCACCTGGCCGGAGCCGCCCGGGTCACGGTTGTAGATCTCCGGGTCGAAGGCGTTGAGCCAGACGTCCACGCGAGCCATCACGTGGGGGAAGAGCAGGGCCGCGGCGGTGGCGGCGCCGGCGAACAGCAGCAGGCCGATGATCACCCAGGAGATCCGCTCGGTGGCGATGTAGAGCATCGCGACGAAGAAGCCGAAGAACAGCAGCGACGTGCCCAGATCCCGCTGGGCCACGAGCACGATGACGGCGGCGCTCCACGCCGCGAGCAGGGGTCCCATGTCGCGCATGCGGGGGAGCTGGATGCCGAGAACCTTCGGGCCGGCGAGGGCGAGGTTGTCCCGTGCCGCCACCAGGTAGCCGGCGAAGAAGATCGCGAGGCAGATCTTGGCGATCTCGCCCGGCTGGAAGGTGAGCGGCCCGATCCCGATCCAGATCCGGGAGCCGTTGATGTTCTTCCCGATCGCGGGCAGCAGCGGGAGCATGAGCAGGGCCACGCCCGCCACGAGGAACACGTAGGTGTAGCGGCGCAGGATCCGGTGATCCCGGAAGAACCAGACGATGGCGGTGGCTGCGCCCATGCCGATGACGGTCCAGATCAGCTGGCGGGGGGCGAAACCCGAGGGGCGGCCGAGTTCGTAGTAGGACAGGTCGAGGCGGTAGATCATCGCGAGGCCGATGCCCGTGAGCGCGACGGCGGTGGGGAGGATCACCGGGTCCGCGTAGGGGGCCTTCCACCGCACCAGCACGTGGATCCCCAGGGCGAGGCCGGTGAACGCCGCGGCGTGCGCGCTGATGTGCACGGGCACGACGCCGTTCATCGCCAGGCCCACCTGGATGTAGGCGAGGATGCCGATGCCCACGGCGAGCAGGAGCAGCAGCAGCTCTGCGCCCCTGCCGGTGCGGACCTTGTCATGCGTGACGGTGGCCATCAGCTGTCCGGGGGGTTGGCCGGCAGGGTGCCGGTCTCGGTCGTGGGGGTGGGCGCCGGGGTGACGGTGGGGGTCGGTTCGGGGCTGGGAAGGGTGGCGCGCAGGTTCTCGACCACCTTCTCCGCCTCCCGGAGGTTCGGGCGGGTGATCGGATCGGCGAGTCTGTCACGGGAGAAGCCGGGAAGGTCCGCCACGAGGATGTCGGTGCGTTCGTGCAGGGACGCCAGCGTGATGGGACCGACATGCTGGGGGATGCCGCGGAAGATCGCGACATAGCCGTCGTCCGTGGCCACGAAGTACTGGGTCTGCGTCCAGCGGTACCCCGCCCACGCGCCGCCGCCGAGCAGTCCGAGGATGAGGAGGATCCCCACCCAGAGGCCGATGATCCGCCCGACGGAACGCCGGGGGGGAGCTGTCTCGTCCTCCACGGCGAGTGTGCTCCGCGGGGCGAGGGCGGCGGCCTTGGCGGCCGGGGTTCCGTCCAGGGCCGCCCGGGACTGCGCGAGCCGGTCCGTGGCGGCAGCACCCACCACCTGCGGGACGGTGGGGGGCGGGTTGTTCGGGTCGATGTCCGCCGTGGCGATCACATCGGCGATGACGA
Organism: Actinomycetales bacterium; assembly: GCA_022838965.1. The sequence continues at coordinate 4,950 of JALHDK010000138.1, forward strand.
CGGTGATGTTGTCGGTCCCGCCGGCGCGGAGCGCAAGGTCCACCAGCTTGTCCGCGCACTCGCCCGGATCGGCGATGCTTCTGAGGGTCTCCTCGATGGTCTCCCGCCCCACCATCCCGGACAGGCCGTCCGAGCACAGCAGCCACCGGTCACCGGGACGCGCCTCCCGCACGGACTCGTCGAGGAGCACCTCCCCGTCCGTGTCGCCGAGGGCACGCAGGATCATGTTGCGCTGGGGATGGTGTTCGGCCTCCTCGGGGGTGATCCGCCCCGTGTCCACCAGATGCTGCACGTAGGTGTGGTCCGTGGTCACCTGGGTGAGGATCCCGCCGCGGAGCAGGTAGGCGCGCGAGTCCCCGATGTGGACCATGCCCATCTTGTTGTTGCTGCGCAGGAGCGCCACGCAGGTGGTGCCGAGCCCGGCCAGTTCGGGAGCCTGTCGTGACCGCTCGACCAGCTCGGCGTGCGCGCTCTCGACGGCGTCCCGGAGCAGGTCGAGCAGGTCGTCAACGGGGTGGACGTCGTCGTCGAGGGGCGCGAGGTGCGCCACCGCCACCGACGACGCGATGTCGCCCCCCGCGGGTCCGCCCATGCCGTCCGCGAGAACCAGGAGATGCGGTCCCGCGTAGCCGGAGTCCTGGTTCGTGGAGCGCACCAGGCCGATGTCCGAGCGTGCGGCGTAGTTGAGTTGCACGGTCACCGCCGCAGCTCCAGCACGGTCTGTCCCAGTCGCACCTGCATCCCCGGGGCGAGGGGCTGGGGCTCACTGAT
>JALHDK010000573.1:0-701 GCA_022838965.1 Actinomycetales bacterium
GACGATGCCATGCAGCAGCGGTGCGCTGGCATCGGCCTGCGGCTGCATGCCGTCGCCACGATCCAGCGTGGTGGAATGGGCCACGTACGCATCCGGCGCGAACCCGCCCTGCACGGTGACGCCGGTCAGCGCGGCACTGTCCTGCCAGCCATCGCCATCGCGGTCGTTGAACACCGTGCCGAACACCAGGCTGTCGTCCAGCAGCGGATCGCCCGCCAGGGTCACCTCGGCGGTGGCCACGTTGGACAGCGGTTCGCCCTCCAGCGAGCGCGCCTGCGCCTGGTTGACCAGGGTCCCGGCGCGTACGCCCGCACCCACCCGCATCAGGTACACCAGCCGCGCCTTGCCGCCGGCGCGCACGTCCAGCCCGTCGAAGCGCAGCGGGTGCTGGCCGGCCACAGTGGCGGCATTGTCGCCATCCTCGACCCGCAGCGAACCTTCCACGTAGCTGAAGCCCGCCGGCGGGGTGTCGATGACGCTGCCCGCCACCAGGCCGACATTGCCGCTGTTCTCGACGGTCAGCGTGTAGCGCACCAGGTCGCCCAGGCGCACCTCGCGCATGCCGGCAACCTTGCTCACCCGCAGCTGCACCTGGCCGGCGACGACCACGGTCACGGTGGCGGTGACGCAGTTGCCCGGGTTCAGCACCTCGCAGATCGTGTACGGGTAGGTGTACGTGCCGGTCGGGATCGCGGTACCGA
>JALHDK010000573.1:803-1765 GCA_022838965.1 Actinomycetales bacterium
CGCTCGGGGTGGTGCCGCCGCCATCGCCGGACAGCGGTTCGCCGCTGTCGCCCACCGGCTCGATCGCCGGCGCGGTGACCGTCAACGTCACGCCTGCATCGGCGCAGTTGCCCGGATGCAGCACCTCGCAGATGCGGTAACCGATGGTGTACGTGCCCGCCGGCGTTGCCGGCGGCACGCTGACCTCGCCGGTGGCCGGATCCAGCACCGGCACCGGGCCGCCCTTGGGCGAGGTGGCCGTCGAGCGGGCGGCGCTGCGGTTTCGGGCAGCGCGGGACGACCATAAGCTGCGCACCCTCGGCTTCTATACCGTCGCCGCGCCTTGGGTCGAGGGGACGGGGCGCGCGGAGGAGGGGATGGGCGCCACGTGGCTCTCGCCCGATGGCTCCGGCGCGCTGTGGGGCCCCGGACCGGACTTCCTCGCCGTCAGCTTCACCCACGGCCACACGCGGGTCGCCTATGCCGAGGTTCGGGAACTGGGCGACCGCTGGCTCGAAGCGGACGTGGACCCCGATCTCATCCACGCGGTGATGGCGGGGGCCTCGCACGGACTGCTCATCGCCGACGAGACGGGCCAGACCCGAGCGAACAATGACATCCACTCCCGCGAGCAAAGCGGCTCCGAGCCGTACCTCCTCGTGACACTCGGCGCGGAGCCTCGCGAGGGCCCGCTCCCGGCGCCGGGTGACCTCGCCGTGGCGCCCCTGCCGGAGAAGGCGACGCCGCAGAACGGGGCCGCCGCGGTCTCCTGGTCGCCCGTGGAAGGGGCCTTCGCCTACCGGTGCTGGATCGGCGACACCGAGGCGCCGAGGTGGCTCGTGCCGTGGCCGGAGCCAGGCGCCGAGCCTCGCGTCATCCTCACGGGGCTCGAACCCGAGGCCTCCGTCAGGGTAACCGTCGCCGCAGTGGACCGCCTGGGGCGCATGGGGCCGTCGGCTCACGGGGAGGGGCGAGCGTCGGAG
>JALHDK010000139.1 GCA_022838965.1 Actinomycetales bacterium
AGTCCGGGAAGATGACGAAGGACCTCGCCCTGCTGATCGGCGGGGACCAGCCGTGGCTGACCACCGAGGAGTTCCTCGCGGCCCTGGACGAGAATCTCGCCGCCCGGCTCGCCTGAGCGCTACGCGAAGACGACGGTCTTCGACCCGTTCAGGAGCACCCGGTGCTCGGCGTGCCAGCGGACCGCGCGGGCGAGCACCCGCCGTTCGACGTCCTGGCCCTGGGCGACGAGCTCCGCCACCGAGTCCGCATGGGTGGCCCGGGCCACGTCCTGCTCGATGATCGGCCCCTCGTCCAGGTCCGGCGTCACGTAGTGGGCGGTGGCTCCGATGAGCTTGACCCCCCGGGCATGGGCCTGCGCGTACGGCCGCGCGCCCTTGAACGAGGGCAGGAAGGAGTGGTGGATGTTGATCACCTGGCCGGGCAGCTCGCGGCACACGCGGTCCGAGAGGATCTGCATGTAGCGGGCGAGGACGACGAGTTCCACGCCCCTCTCGCGCACCAGTCCGAGCAGGCGGTCCTCGGCCTCGGCCCTGGTCTCCTTCGTGACCGGCACGTGGTGGTACGGAACGCGGTAGAAGGCCGCGAGTTCCGCGAGATCCGGGTGATTGGACATCACGCCGACGACCTCGATCGGCAGCAGACCCTCCCGTGCGCGGAAGAGCAGGTCCGACAGGCAGTGGGCCTCCCGGGAGGCCATGATGAGCGTTCGGACGGGACGGCCGACCTCGTCGAGCGCCCACTCCATCTCCAGCTCGGCGGCCAGGGCGGCCAGCGAGGCGCGCAGGGCCTCCTCGTCCGCGATCTGGTCCGCCTGGACACGCATGAGGAAGCGCCCGGAGTCCACGTCCCCGAACTGCTGGGACTCGGTGATGTTGCCGCCGGATCGGGCGATCGCGCCCGTCACGGCGTGCACGATGCCGCGCCGGTCGGGGCAGGACAGGGTGAGGACCAGTTCCCGGGTGCGTGTCACCCGAGCAAGGGTAGCCAACGAGGTTTCGTGGGGACCAATGGGCCCGCTGGTCGATAAGGTGACACCATCGGCCCACGCGGAGGAGAACTCATGGCAACCAACCCCGTCACCGTCACCGTGACCGGCGCTGCCGGACAGATCGGTTACTCGCTGATCTTCCGGACGGCCGCGGGCGATCTGCTGGGCCCCAACACCCCGGTCCGTCTGAAGCTCCTCGAGATCCCGCAGGCGATGAAGGCCGCGGAGGGCAACGCCATGGAACTCGACGACTGCGCCTTCGACCTCCTGAAGAGCGTGGACGTGTACGACGACCCCGCCAAGGCGTTCGACGGCGCCAACGTCGCGCTCCTCGTGGGGGCGCGGCCGCGCACGAAGGGCATGGAGCGCGTCGACCTCATCGAGGCGAACGGCGGGATCTTCGGCCCGCAGGGCCGCGCGATCAACTACCACGCGGCGGACGACGTCAAGGTCCTCGTCGTCGGGAACCCGGCGAACACGAATGCCCTCATCGCCGCGCACTCCGCGCCGGATGTGCCGGCCGAACGCTTCACGGCCATGATGCGCCTGGACCACAACCGCGCCATCCGCCAGCTCTCGATCAAGACCGGGGTGCACGCCTCCGAGATCAAGAAGGTCACCGTCTGGGGCAACCACTCGGCCACCCAGTTCCCGGACATCCGGTACGCCTCGGTCGCCGGCCGGCCGGCCACCGACTTCGTGGACATGACGTGGGTGCAGGAGGAGTTCATCCCGCGGGTGGCCCAGCGGGGAACCGAGGTGCTCGGTGTGCGCGGCGCGTCCTCCGTGGCGTCGGCGGCGAACGCCGCGCTGGATCACATGCACGACTGGTTCAACGGCACGCCCTATGACGACTGGGTTTCGGTCGGCCTCATGTCGGACGGCTCCTACGGGATCCCCGAGGGCATCATCTCGGGCTTCCCGTGCACCTCGCGGTGGGGCGAGTGGCGCATCGTCCAGGGTCTCGAGATTGACGAGTTCGCCCGCGAGCGCCTGGACCGGACGGTGGCCGAGCTCCTGCACGAGCGCGACATGGTCAGGGATCTGGGTCTCCTGAAATAGGTGGGACAACGAACCCGGCGGGCCGCCGCGGACACTAGTGTGGAGGCGTACCCGAAAAGGAGAGGACATGGCCGAGCCCAGAATTGACCTCATCGGCGTCGAGCATGCCGGCGAACTGCTCACGGTGCGCCGTGCGGCGTTCGTGACCGAGGCCCAGCTCTACGGCGATCCCAACCTGCCCGCCCTCACCCAGACGCTGGAGGAACTGGTCGCGGACATGCAGCGGCCCGATGTCGTCACCATCGGGGCGTGGATCGGACCGCGGCTCGTGGGTTCGATCCGGGTGGAACTGGAGGGCGAACGGGCCAATCTCGGCCGGCTGGCGGTCGTGCCCGACCTCCACGGCAAGGGCATCGGGTCGCGCCTGCTCATGGAGGTCCTCAACTACTTGCCGGAGCAGACCCGGGAGGTCTGGGTGTTCACCGGGCAGGACGCGCGCGCCACCCTGCCGCTGTACGACGCCGACGACGAGGACGCGGAACCCGGCACGCTCACCGAGTCCTACCTGCGCCGGCTCCTCGGCGAGGACGCCACCGGCGCAGCCGCCGCCGACGCCTGAACCTCGCGGGATCCCGCCCGGGCTGCCGGATCCCGTGTGCCCCCGCTCCCGGCGGACGGCCGGGACGGGGGCCGCGGTGTTTCGGGTACCATTCCGCTGGTTCGGACCACGGAGGAACGCATGAGCCAGATCGCCCTCAACCAGCCCCTTGCCGAGGTTGACCCCGAGATCGCCGCCGTCCTGGAGGGTGAGCTGGAACGGCAGCGCACCACCCTCGAGATGATCGCCTCGGAGAACTTCGTGCCGCGAGCGATCCTGCAGGCCACGGGCTCCGTGCTGACCAACAAGTACGCCGAGGGCTACCCCGGCCGGCGCTACTACGGGGGCTGCGAGCAGGTCGACATCGCGGAGAACCTCGCGATCGAGCGCGCGAAGGCCCTCTTCGGGGCGGCGTACGCCAACGTGCAGCCCCATTCGGGGGCCACGGCCAACGCGGCCGTCCTGCACGCCATGATCAACCCCGGTGATCCGATCATGGGGCTCTCGCTCGCACACGGCGGCCACCTCACCCACGGGATGAGGATCAACTTCTCGGGCAAGCTCTACGCGGTGCACGCCTACGGGGTGGACGAGCAGACCCACCGCATCGAGATGGACCAGGTCCGCGAACTTGCGCTCCAGGTCCGCCCGAAGGTGATCATCGCCGGCTGGTCGGCCTACCCCCGGCACCTGGACTTCGCCGCCTTCCGCGAGATCTCGGACGAGGTGGGCGCGTACCTCTGGGTCGACATGGCCCACTTCGCCGGTCTGGTCGCCGCCGGCGTCCACCCCAGCCCGGTGCCGCATGCCGACGTCGTCTCAACCACCATCCACAAGACGCTTGACGGCCCGCGGTCCGGGATGCTGCTGGCACGGGACGCCGAGGCGTGGGGCAAGAAGCTCAACTCCGCGGTCTTCCCCGGGCAGCAGGGCGGCCCGCTCATGCACGTCATCGCGGCGAAGGCGGTCGCGCTCCGCATGGCCGCGACGCCCGAGTTCAGGGACCGCCAGGAGCGCACCGTCGCCGGCGCGCAGATCCTCGCTGACCGTCTCACCGCCCCCGACGTCGCCGCTGCCGGGGTGTCCGTCGTGACCGGCGGGACGGACGTCCACCTGGTGCTCGTGGACCTGCGCAACTCCCCGCTTGACGGCCGGGAGGCCGAGGATCTGCTGCACGATGCCGGCATCACGGTGAACCGGAACGCGGTCCCCTTCGACCCGCGGCCCCCGATGGTCACCTCCGGCCTGCGCATCGGCACGCCTGCCCTGGCCACCCGGGGCTTCGGGCCGGAGCAGTTCGCCGAAGTGGCGGACATCATCGCCGTCGCGCTGCGCGAGGGCCGGGCCGCGGACGTCGCGGCGCTCCGGGAGCGGGTCAGGGCCCTCACCGAGGCCTTCCCGCTCTACCCCGGCCTGGTTCAGTGATGCCGGCGCTCGTCCTCGACGGCGCGGCCACCGCCGCCAGCATCAAGCGGGAGCTCGCGGCGCGCGTTGCCCTGCTGCGCCAGCGCGGTGTCGTTCCCGGCCTCGGCACCCTCCTCGTGGGGGAGGACTACGGCTCGCGGAAGTATGTCGCCGGAAAGCACCGCGACTGTGCCGAGGTCGGCATCGAATCCATCCGGGTGGAACTCCCCGCGGACTCCACGCAGGCCGCCATCGAGGCCGCGGTCGACCAGCTCAACGCGAGCCCGGAGTGCACGGGCTTCATCGTCCAGCTGCCCCTCCCGCCGCACGTCGACGCCACCCGGGTCCTGGAGCGCCTCGACCCGGCGAAGGACGCCGACGGGCTGCACCCCACCAACCTGGGCCGGCTCGCCCTCCGGGTCTCCGGGGACGTGGACTCCCCCCTGCCCTGCACGCCCCGGGGGATCATCGAGCTGGGTCACCGTTACGGTGTCGAGTTCTCCCACGCCGAGGTCTGCGTCGTCGGCCGGGGTGTGACCGTCGGCCGGACGATCGGCCTGCTGCTGACCCGGAAGTCCGTGAACGCCACCGTCACGCTCACCCACACCGGCACGCGGGACCTCGCCGCGCACACCCGCCGGGCGGACATCATCGTGGCCGCCGCGGGCTCGCCCGGAATCATCACGGCGGACATGGTGAAGCCCGACGCCGTCGTGTTCGATGTCGGCGTCAGTCGGGTCCCTGACGGGGACGGGCGGCTGCGCTTGCGCGGCGACGTGGCCGAGGGCGTCGCGGACGTGGCGGGCGCCCTCTCCCCGAACCCGGGGGGAGTGGGCCCCATGACGCGGGCCATGCTGCTGGCCAACGTCGTCGAGATGGCGGAGAGGCTGCCGCTGCGCGACGCATGAGGGTCTCGTCCGTCAATGTCAACGGCATCCGGGCCGCCCTGCGCAAGGGCCTGAGCCCGTGGCTCGCCTCCCGCGAACCTGACTTCCTCCTGATGCAGGAGACGCGCGCCGACGCCGGGGTGGTGGCCGCCTCCCTGCCCGGCTGGCACCTCGCCCTCGCCGTGTCCCGACTCCGTGGTCGGGCCGGGGTGGCGATCGCCAGCAGGGTTGCGCCCGTGGCCGTGCGCTCCGGCCTGCCGGGGGAGGAGGCCGACGTGGACACCGGACGGTGGGTCGAGGCGGACTTCGACCTTCCGGCCGGCCCGCTCACCCTGGTCTCGACCTACCTGCACTCCGGGACCGCGGGCACCCCCACCATGGCGCTGAAATACTCCCACCTCGACCGGGTGACGGCGCGCCTGGACGCGCTCGCACGGGAGGCGGCTGCCGCGAACCGGCACGTGCTGGTGGCGGGGGACTTCAACATCGTGCGGGGACCGCTGGATCTGCGGAACTTCCGCGGCAACCACAACCGGGTGGCGGGAGCGCTTGATCCCGAGATGGCCTATCTGCGGCGCTGGTTCGGGGAGCTCGGCTGGCGGGATGTCCACCGCGACGTCGTGGGGGAGCGTCAGGGCCCGTACACCTGGTGGTCGCAGCGCGGCCGTGCCTTCG